>DASQIQ010000382.1:0-1788 GCA_035631495.1 Micropepsaceae bacterium | reverse complement strand
GCCGAGGTTTACGACGGAGGATGACGCCGCGCTGGATCTGATCCCGCCAAGCTTCGTCAACCCGAAACAATCAGGCATGCGGTGCGAGGGCGACCGCTGTTCCGCGCTGTCAGGCCAGGTCGGCGTTGCAACCTCATGCATGGTCTATGCGGTGCGCCCCGAAGTGTGCCGCATCTGCATGCCGGGCGATGACGAATGCATCATGGCGCGCCGGCGTCACGGACTGCCACCCCTTGCATGATTCTTCCGTGGTCGTCGCGACGCGGGGGATTTATCTACGCCGTTACCGCCTTGGCGAACTCGGCGAAATCCGCATCATCGAGTTCGTCGTCGATCGGCGCCACCGCCGAGAGCGGTTTGGTCGATAGCGTAATCGGCTTGCGTCCACCCAGAGAAGGCGGCGCGCTTCGTGCAGCCGGCTCGCGGGAGAGCGCGTAAAGCGTAGCGCCCACGCGGCCGCCGATCTCGATCAGTTCCTGCTCGCTGCAACTGGAGGCAATCGTGAGCGACAGTGAATAAAGATGGCTTCGGCGATAGCAAAACAGCGCCAACAGCGCCCGGACGTCGGGCGATACACTGGCCACGAGCTGAGGCAGGCCGTGTTCACTGGCGCGGTACATCTCGCCGAGCAACTCGTCGCGGATCGGGCAGAAGTCGTTCTCGAAAGCGTCGCGGCCTGAAAACATTCGCATATCTCCCGATGCGGAGGATGCAATGCAACTCTCTAACGAAAGGTTAACCAAAGCCGCCGGTATTGCTACGGACGGCCCCGCAGATTCGGTGCGATCAATGCGGCAACCGATTCGAATTTCCGCTAATTCGCGGCCATGAAGATCGACAGGCCGAAGCCGGTCAAATGATGAAGCGCCTGGTCCACGCCGATCAGGGTCCAGAACCAGGGATGCTGGTTTTCCTGCGTTACGCCCAGGTGGGAGGCGATGAAGCCCTTGCATCGGTCGACCGTGATGTGAATGGCGAAATCGATCACGGCGACGAACCAGAACCGCGGCGCGACGATCAGGATCAGCGCCATGGCGACCGCCAGGTGCACGCTGCAATGGGCGAGCAGCGGGAAAAACCATCCCTTCCTCTGGTCCTTGCCGATGGCCATCCAGGAAGTTTGCAGAACAAAATCGGCAATGACGTGCTTGACGGTGAGCAGCAGCATCCAGCCGATCAGCGCGCCTACCGGGACAGACGCGGACATGGGGGGAAACGACAAGCTGACGCCCTCAATAAAAACTGGCTCACGTGAAGGGAATAGACCGGAGGCGTTCAGCGCGACTTCTTCTTGGCCCTTTGAAAAATACGATCGGGGTTGTCCCGTAATGTTTATGACATCTCCCAGCGCGGATTGCACCACCGAAGCAATCAAAAAATACAGCATGAGCGCCGAATAGGTGGGATTAACCACAAGCGGTAACCAGTCGGAAGCGGTTTATTTGCATTCCCCGCCGATGCGGATATCATTGGTCGATTTTTGAAATAGTCCTTCTTTTTGAGACATTTAGGATATCGGTTGGGCGATCCGCGGCGTTTAGGTTGCGGCAAAGCGCCTCGAGTTGCGGATACGAGCCATGAGTGCTGAAATCCCACTGCCATCGCCCGACAGACCAAGGCCACGCGCGCCATTTCTTAACAGTAACCGAAAGCAGGTCATCCTGTTTGCGGTACTAACGCTCTTGCTCACGGTTGCAACTGTTTGGGGCGGCCGTATCTGGCTGACCAATTCCGAAACGTTGACGTTTGCGGTCGGCGAGGCAGGCGGACATGAAGCCCGGTTCGCCG
>DASQIQ010000381.1:0-10696 GCA_035631495.1 Micropepsaceae bacterium | reverse complement strand
GATGGCTTCGAAGGTGTTCGCGGCGGCAAGCTTGTCCGCGCGCTTGCGCTCGCGCTTCGCCTGCATTGGGTCCGCTCCCGTCGCTAGCAGCTTTTTTGCGGCGTCGCGCGCGTCGCGCGCTTCCGACAAAGAGACCGTGGGGTAGGTGCCGAATGCGAGCGTCTTCTGCTTGCCGTTGAACCGGTACGCCATGCGCCAATAGCGCGTCCCGTCCGGGGCGACCAAAACAAACAAGCCGCCCCCGTCCGAAATCTTGAACGGTTTCGCGCGCGGCTTGAGCTTTTTCTGAACGGCAGTGTCCGTAAGTGGCATGTTGGTATCTATATGGGTCGTCAAATCGAAATACCAACACTTGTACCAACAAATTTCGTGGCTTCCAAACGACCTCCGCGGCCGTGCCCGGACGTGGATGGACGATTTAACGTCGTAAAATAAGGATGTTTATGGCCTTCGGTGGACTTCGTTGGATACGTCTGGACTTAGGTTTGGTGGGTGTAGCAGGACTCGAACCTGCGACCCGCTGATTAAGAGTCAGCTGCTCTACCACCTGAGCTATACACCCCACCCCGTCGGCCCGAAAACCGAAGGGAGCCGGGTCTTAGCAAAGGGACCTTTGCCTGTCCACCAATGCCCCTTATATCGAGGAATCTACGGCAAAGGGCGTCATGAAACCATGATCCGTGGAACTTGGACGGAATCGCGTGAGCCGCGCGTCTCGGGGATCAAATCATTCCGCTGGAACGCTTGGGCACGGCGATGCCGCGATGCACGTGCACGCTCATCAAAAGCCCGAAGCCGAACATCACCGTCATCATGGCGCTGCCGCCATAGGAGATCAGCGGCATGGGAATCCCGACAACGGGGATGAGGCCCATCACCATCAACCCATTGATCATGATGTAGAGGAAGAAATTCACCGTGATCCCCATCGCCAGCAGCCGTCCGAATTGGCTGCGCGCCTTCATAGCGATTTGGATGCCGTAATAGAGCACCAGCGCGAACATCGCGAGGAGCACCATCGAACCCAAAAATCCGAACTCTTCGCCGATCATGGTGAAGATGAAGTCGGTCTCTTTCTCGGGGAGGAAGTTGAGCCGGCTTTGTGTCCCTAAGAGAAAACCCTTGCCGACGATGCCGCCCGAGCCGAGCGCGATCTTGGCCTGGGTAATGTTCCAGCCGGCACCCAGCGCGTCGGTGTGCGGATCAAGGAACGTCATGACGCGCTGCTTCTGATAATCGTGCAGGACGAATTGCCACGCGATCGGCACGGCCAGAGCGACGGCGCTAAGAGTGGGAACAATCCAGTACCAGGACAAGCCCGCCAGAAACAGCAGCAGCGCGCCGCAAAGCGCCAGCAAGGTCGCCGTCCCCAGATTGGGCTGCATCAGCACCAACACCACGGGCACGGCAATCATGGCCAGCGGCACGAACAATTTGAGAGGCTTGGAAACTTCTCCGGGCACGAGACCATGCAGATAGCGGGCAAGCGCAAGCACCAGCGCGATCTTCATCAGCTCCGAGGGTTGCAGGGCCAAAGGACCCAACTCGATCCAGCGTTGCGCGCCAAGGCCCACCCGTCCGGCCACCTCCACCGCGACGAGAAGCACGAGCGAGAATGCATAGGCGGGATAGGCCAGACCCATCCATACGCGCAAGTCGACGCAGGCGACCGCAACGAGAATGAAAAATCCGACCACGAAGCGGGCCATCTGTCGCGCCGCCCAGGGCGAGAAACTACCACCCGCGGCGGAATAGAGCATCATGAAACCGGCGCAGGCGATCAGCGTGATCAGCACGACGAGGCGCCAATTGACTTCCGAAAGCTTGTGAGAAAGCGATGCCGGCCGCCGGCGATCGCTATAGGAATGGACGCTCATAACGACGCATCCGCGGAATTGACCGGATACGCCGTCGGCCGCCCCAAAATGTCGCGCTTCTGGGCGAGGGTCAGCGCATCACGCGCCAGCTGCACCTGCGGGTGAGCATTAAGGCCGCCATGTTCGATCACCACCGCACAGGCATAGCGCGGCTTGTCGGCCGGCGCGAAGCCGATGAACAAGCCATGGTCGCGCAGCTTCCACGGCAGGCTCTCATTGCTCCTTATGCCATGAAGCCGCTCTTCCTCGCTGATCACGCGCACTTGCGCGGTGCCGGTCTTTCCCGCCATGGCCAGCGCCGGATCGGTGATGCGCCAGGCGAAGGCCGTGCCGCCAGGCTCGTTGGCGACCGCCACCATCGCGTCGCGCACCGCGGCCAGCGCCTCGGGCGAAAATCCGATCGGCTCGACGACAGGCCTTGGCTGCTTCTGGGCGCCAAGCGAATGAACCAGATGCGGCGTGACTTGCATGCCGCCCGCCAACCGCGCGGCCAGCACGCAAAGCTGCAAGGGCGTCGCCAGGATATAGCCCTGACCGATGCCGGCGACCAGCGTCTCGCCCAGCTGCCAGGACTCCTTGAACGTCGCCTGCTTCCAATACCGGTCGGGAATGAAGCCGGCGCGCTCGCCGGGAATCTCAATCCCCGTGGGCGCACCCAGACCGAGGCGCCGCGCCCCCGCCTGCAGCGCGTCGATACCGAGCTTCAGCGCCACCTGATAGAAATAACAATCGCAAGACGCCTTGAGCCCCTGCCGCAGATTGACGGCGCCGTGACCGCCTTTCTTCCAGCAATGGAAGGCGTGCGAGCCCAGGGTGAACTGGCCCGAACAATGGAAAATCGTATCGGGCGTGATGGCCCCGGCATCGAGCGCCGTCAGCGCCGTGACGGTCTTGAATGTCGAGCCCGGCGGATAGAAACCGGCCAGCGGCTTGTTGATGAGCGGCTTGTGGTCGTTCTCGGTCAACGCGCCCCACTGATCGGGCGTCAGCCCGACATTGAACGCGTTGGGGTCGAATCCCGGCGTCGAAACCAGCGCCAAAAGGTCGCCGGTTTCCACATCCATCACCGCCGCGCCGGCGCTGTCGTCTTTGAGCCTCTCATACATGAAGCTCTGCAATTCCTGATCGATGGTGAGGTAGACCTCCTCGCCCACCTGACCGGGCTTGCGTTCCAGCTCGCGGATTACCCGGCCATAGGCGTTGACCTCGACCCGGCTCGCCCCGGCTTGCCCGCGGATATCCTTGTCGAAAGTCTTTTCGACGCCGCGCTTGCCCATGCGGAAACCCGGAACGTCGAGCAGCTGATCGCCCTCGGCATTTTGGGCCTTCTCCTCAGGCGAAACCGCGGCGACATAGCCGAGCACATGGGAGAGTTCCTCCGCATACGGATAATCACGGGTCTCGCCGACGTCGGGTTGCACGCCGGGGAGATAGGGAAGCTCGAGATTCA
Source organism: Micropepsaceae bacterium (assembly GCA_035631495.1). GTDB lineage: Bacteria > Pseudomonadota > Alphaproteobacteria > Micropepsales > Micropepsaceae > CAIYRG01. Next base: position 7,369 of record DASQIQ010000381.1, on the reverse strand, counting down.
GCCTGGCGAAATCGTCCCACGACAAATTGTCAGCCACCAGGACGGGCATGAAGGATTTGTGGGCGGCCGCATCCTTCAGCACGCGGCCTCTGACGCGTTCGTTCAGCGGGATGACTTTTGCCAGCGCGTCATAGGCAGCGGCAACGCCGCCGCGCGTCTGCTCGGGTACCACCAGCACGCGGTAATTTCGCCGGCTGCCGGCCAGCGGCACGCCAAAACGGTCGAAAATCCGTCCGCGCGGAGGCGCCAGCAGGCGCAGGCTGATGCGATTGTCTTCGGCCTGAGTGAGGTAGCTGTCGCCATCGACGATCTGAAGCTGGTAGAGCCTTCCGGCAAGCACGCCGAAAATCGCGGTCATCCCGCCGGAAAGCAGGAGCGTGCGCCGCGTGAAACTGGCGTAGCGGCCCTTGTCCTTGGCCACCTTGGGAGGGCTGCGGCGGCGGAGACGTCTCATTCACCCCCCCGCATCGGACCAACAATCTTCCTGTGAACCCAGCCCATCGATAACGCGACCAAGGGGTAGAACACCACGGTGCTGACGCTCTCCAGCAAGAGCGGCGGCAAGGGCGGGAAACGCACGTAGATCATCGTCGCCAGGATATAGGCGGTCCCGCCGGCCAGCAGCATCGCGCCGGCAAAGCCCAGCAGCGCGCCTGCGCCCGCCAATCCGGCAAAGGTCTCGCGCTGGCGGTCGGTCAGCGCATAGGCGGCGAGAAAACCTGCCGCCCAGAGCCCGGGCGGGCCGCCAGATAACAGGTCCTCCATCAGGCCGACCATGAGCACGGCGAAGGGCGGCACCAGATCGGGCCGCACAAGAACCCAGAAATATACCGCGGCCAAAGCGAGCGCCGGCGCAGGCAAAGCCCCGCCCGTGAACGACACCGGCAGATTGGCCAGCATCACCAGAAGCAAAGCCAGACCCACCGGCAGAGCCGACGATAGAAAACGCAAGGGGTGTGTGAACAAATGTTCCAGCATGTCGACCGCGTTCGTCACCGGTCCTGTTCCTCATTCTGCCCATCGAATTGAGGCTCGGTGAGGTTCTGCGATTGCAGTGGCGCGGTATTGACTTGCGTCGTGGGTTTGGGAGCGACGATGGCCGCTACGGCGGCGGGAGGCGTGGCGTCTCGCGCCGCGGCTGGACCCACGGCCGGCGTACCGGCGACCGGACCGATGGCTGGCGGCGGCTCAGGGATGTGGTAGTCGATGACGTGAACGAAATCGGCGGTGTCGGGCCGGGCGGACAGCGCGACGCGAACATCGTCTCCCTCTCCCATGACCACGCCGACCGGAACATCGGAAGGCAAGAGGCCGCCATCGCCCGTCGAGATAACCCGATCCCCCGCCTTGATCGGTCCGTCACCGACGTCGAGTTCGAGGCGCGGCGAAGGCGTGTTGTCGCCCGTAAGGATGGCCCGCCGGTGCGACGGTTCGATCACCACCGGCACCTTGCTGTTCATATCGGTCAGAAGAATGACCCATGAGGTCCGTTCGCCGCTGACATAGATTCGGCCCAGCAATCCGCGATCATCCACCACGGCCTGGCCCTTTTTCACCTGCTGCGCGGTGCCCGCGTTCAGGATCAGCGTCTTGATAAAGGGCCGGTTGGACTCGCCGATGATCCGGGCGGTGATCGAAGCCAGACGCGCGTCGGGGACGGCATGCAGCAGAAGCTCATATCGCTGCATGCGGTTCTCGAGCGACAGCGCCACGTTCTGCCATTTCTGCAGTTCGGCGTTTTCTTGCCGCAGCTGAATATTCTCGCGATAGACGGTGAAGATGGTGCCGATATTGTCGATCCATTGCTCAAGCGCCAGCAGAGGCGCGCGCAGCTGGGTCAATCCAGGGCCGGTCCAGTCTGAGAGGGTGGCGCGTGCATTGTCGAAGAGGGAGGCTTCGGCCCTGCCAAGAAAGGCGATGACGACGGCCAAGACGCCACAAACTGCCAGGGAGAATTGTTTCGCCCCCCGACCCCGTGTCAGTCTCCAAACAAAGCCCGCCATACCCACAACCCTTAGCGGCAAACCCTATTAAGTCACTCCCCGTTCCTCTCGTCGTTCGCCGCGTTAGAACGCCGTCGAGAGCATGTGACGCATGTTCTTTGCATTCTCCAGCGTCTTCCCTGTACCGAGCGCTACGCAGGAGAGTGCATCATCCGCGATCGAAACCGGCAGGCCGGTCTCATCGCGCAAGACCTGATCGAGATTGGACAGCAGCGAGCCGCCCCCGGTGAGGACGATCCCTTTGTCCACAATATCCGCCGCGAGTTCCGGCGGAGTGGCTTCGAGCGCGACCTTCACCGCTTCCACGATAGCGCTGACCGGCTCGGTCAGTGCTTCGGCGATCTGCCGTTGTGTGATGGTGATTTCCTTGGGCACGCCGTTGAGAAGGTCACGACCTTTGATTTCGATGGTGATGCCGCTGCCGTCGGCGGGTTGTGCGGCGGAACCGATCTCCTTCTTGATGCGCTCGGCCGTGGCTTCGCCGACGAGGAGATTCTGGTGGCGCCTTATATAGGCAATGATCGCCTCGTCCATCTTGTCGCCGCCGACGCGCACCGAACGCGAATAGACGATGCCGCCGAGCGAGAGCACCGCAACCTCGGTGGTGCCGCCGCCGATGTCGACCACCATGGAACCGGTGGGCTCGTTGACCGGAAGTCCGGCGCCGATTGCCGCCGCCATGGGTTCCTCGATGAGGAACACCCGCCTTGCGCCGGCCGAAAGCGCCGATTCCTGAATGGCGCGGCGCTCCACCGCGGTGGAACCCGACGGCACGCAGACAATGATCATCGGATTGGCGAAGGAGCGCCGATTGTGCACTTTGCGAATGAAGTGCTTGATCATCTCCTCGGCGACTTCGAAATCCGCGATCACTCCATCCCGCATGGGACGGATGGCTTCGATGTTTCCGGGCGTGCGGCCGAGCATCTGCTTGGCGTCGTTGCCGACGGCCAGCACATGCTTCTTGCCTCCCTTCGTCATCATCGCAACGACCGACGGCTCATTGAGCACCACGCCCCGTCCCTTTACGTAGACGAGCGTATTCGCGGTCCCCAGATCGATCGCCATATCGCTGGAAAGCATTCCTAACAAACTCCCGAACATTTTGGTTCCCGTTTACTCCCTCTTTACGAGGGTCCAATCGTCAATCCCGAGGCCGTCGACAGAGCGACGCACCGCATCAAATCTACCGTGCAATTGTTAATGCTTCTGGCATGGTTTTCTTTCTTTTTACCAAAAGCTTGTTGAGAGCATTCACATAGGCATAGGCCGCCGCGACCATGGTGTCCGTATCGGCGCCCTTGCCCGTTACCGTGCGGCCGTCTTCTTCCAGCCTGACGCTCACTTTTGCCTGGGCGTCGGTTCCTTCCGTGACTGCGCTCACCTGAAACAGCTGAAGCGAAGCCGGGTGCGGATAAAGCTGCCTTATGGCATTGAAAATGGCGTCCACGGGGCCATCCCCGCCCGCCACGCCGGAGCGCACGTCCCCACCCACGATCAGCGACAATTCTGCCGATGGCGCAATGTCCTTGCCCGCCGTCACTTTCAGCGCCTGTACCTGAATGGGATCCTGCCCGCGGATCACCGAATCATCGACCAGAGCGATGATATCCGCATCGAAGATGTGCTTCTTCTTGTCGGCGAGGTCCTTGAAGCGGCGAAAAGCGTCCTGCAGCGCATTGTCGCCGAGCTGGTAGCCCAGCGAAGCCAGTTTGTCGCGGAACGCATGGCGGCCGGAAAGCTTACCCAGCACGAGGGCCGTCCCGGTCACCCCGACATCGGCAGGGCTCATGATTTCATAGGTCTGCGCATTTTTCAGCATCCCGTCCTGGTGGATGCCCGATTCGTGCGCAAAGGCATTCTTTCCGACGATCGCTTTGTTGTACTGGACGGGAAACGCCGTGACGTTCGAGACCAGCTTGGACGCGCGAGCGATCATTTCCGTCTTCACGCCGGTGGCGAAGGGCATGCGGTCCTTGCGGACCCTCAGCGCCATGACGATCTCTTCGAGCGCGGCGTTGCCGGCTCGTTCGCCGATGCCGTTGATCGTGCACTCCACCTGCCGCGCCCCCCCCAACACTCCTGCGAGGGAGTTTGCCACCGCCAGACCAAGATCGTTGTGACAATGTGTGGAAAACACAACCTTTTCCGCGCCCGGCACCCGAGCCAGGAGCATGGTCATGAGCTCGAAATATTCCTGCGGCGTGGCGTAGCCGACCGTATCGGGAATGTTGATGGTCGTGGCTCCGGCCTTGATCGCCAGTTCCACGGCGCGGCAGAGGAAATCGTGCTCGGTGCGCGTCGCGTCCTCGGCGCTCCACTGCACATCGTCGGTCCAGGACCGCGCCCGCGCCACCGAGGCCGCCACCGCCTCGAGGACGGCCGAGGGCTCCATTTGCAGCTTGTGCTTCATGTGCACGGGGCTGGTGGAGATGAACGTGTGGATACGCCGCCGGGCTGCGGCGCGCAACGCTTCGCCCGCGCGGTCGATGTCCTTGAAGCCCGCGCGCGCCAGACCACAGACAACCGAATTCTTCACCCGGCCCGCGATGGCGCTCACCGCCTCGAAATCGCCGTTGGACGAGACCGGAAACCCGGCCTCGATGATGTCGATGCCCATCTCGTCGAGGAGCATGGCGACCTCGATCTTCTCTTCATGTGTCATCGCCGCGCCGGGCGACTGCTCGCCATCGCGCAGAGTCGTATCGAAAATCCGTACACGGTCTGATTTCTCCGTGTACGCCTCTTTAGCTTTCGTCATATTCGTTGCCATGTCCAGAAATCCTTCCATTCGCCATCAGGCGGGTTTCATCGTCCTTATGCTGATGTTCCCCCAGACGCTCGTCCCGGATTCGGGACCGCCGGCGCCTAGGGGCAGCTAAGGAGAAGAAGCCCGCTTTTGGGCGAAACACGGAACTGATCGTCCGATGACGCAGACAGCCGCGCACGGGAAGCGCTCATGCTTCCTGTCGTAACGCGATGCCGTCCATCAATCATCGTGCAATCGTTCCGCTTGGGATTTCTTCGTGATACTTCACGAATACCCGTAACCTCCCGTAATAACGAGAGGTTTTTAAACTATCCACAGCCCTTTATGCCGATTTGTTCCTTCGGGCGCAAGGAACGGCGAAAACGTTTTTGCGCGTTTCTCTTAATGCCTCGTAAACGCCCCGCGAAATTTTGATCCGGCGGCGGCGAGGCTCGCGAGACCGTGAGGCGCGTTTCTCGCCAGTCTCGATCCGGCAGAGGCGCCGGAGACCTGCCGGCAACGGGGCGCATACGGACGATTTTGAGCCCGTCGTCAGACTCTCGACTAGTTCCGGGACCGGTCGACCAGCCGGTTCTTGGCGATCCAGGGCATCATGGCGCGAAGGCGCTCACCCACCTCCTCGATCGGATGAGCCGCCGACATGGCGCGCATCGCCTTGAAGGAGGGCTGACCGGCTTTGTTTTCGAGCACCCAGTCGCGGGCAAATTTGCCGGACTGGATGTCGGCGAGGATCCGCTTCATCTCGGCTTTGGTTTCCTTGGTGATGACTCGGGGACCGGAGACATACTCGCCATATTCGGCCGTGTTGGAGACGGAGTAATTCATATTGGCGATGCCCCCCTCATAGATGAGGTCGACGATCAGCTTGACCTCATGGAGGCACTCGAAATAGGCCATTTCCGGGGCATAACCCGCCTCGGTCAGGGTTTCGAACCCGGCCCGGATCAGCTCCACAACGCCGCCGCACAGCACCGACTGCTCGCCGAAAAGATCGGTTTCGCACTCCTCCCGGAAGGTGGTCTCGATGATGCCGGCGCGGCCGCCGCCGATGGCCGAAGCATAGGCGAGACCGAGGTCATGGGCATTGCCGCTAGCGTCCTGATGGACGGCGAGCAAGCAGGGCACGCCGCCGCCGCGCTGGTATTCGGCCCGCACCGTATGGCCAGGGCCTTTGGGGGCCACCATCGCCACATCCAGGTCGGGGCGCGGTTCGATCAGCCGGAAATGGATATTGAAGCCATGGGCGAAGAAGAGCGCCGCCCCCTGTTTGAGGTGGGGCGCGATCTCGTGCCGGTAGAGATCCGCCTGCAGCTCGTCCGGCACGACACACATCATGACGTCAGCCCATTTCGCCGCGTCGGAGACGTTTATTGCCTTAAAACCCGCCGCTTCCGCCTTTTTGGCCGAAGCGCCCGGCCGGGAGGCAACCGCAACCTCCTTCACTCCGGCATCGCGCATGTTCAGCGCGTGGGCGTGACCTTGGCTGCCAAAGCCGATGATGGCGACCTTCTTGCTCTTGATCAGATTCAGGTCGGCATCCCGGTCATAATAAACGCGCATATCTCGCCCTTCCTCTTCGCCCTGCCCGCCCCGCCCGGGGCGTCGAATGACACTATCGGGGGTGTAAAGACCGTCCGGAACCTTCGGTCAAGTTCATCCTGAGAATTCCGGCCAGAATCGCGGCACCACTTAGGATGGGGAGTCCTCGCGCAGAATGCCGATATAATTCTCAGCCAGGGCGGTTCTAAAGGCGCGCGAACCCGCGACGGCGTCGAACTCGGCCCTCTGCAGCCGGCTTGCGAAGGCATCGCCCTCGAAGCGGTGGGTCATTTGCGTGAACCACCAGGAGAATCGCTCGGCCCGCCAAACGTGCTTCAGGCGAGTCCCGGAATAGGACTCCAGCGCCCTTTCATCGCCGGAGCCATAATAAGCGGCCAGCGCCTCCGCCAGCGCGCCGGCATCGGCCGCGGCCAGGTTCAAGCCCTTGGCGCCGGTCGGCGGCACGATGTGGGCGGCATCGCCGGCCAGGAACAGACGGCCAAAGCGCATCGGTTCGGCGACAAAGCTGCGGATGGGCGCGATGCTCTTCTCCAGCGACGGGCCGGTGATCAGCCGTTCCGCCGCATCGCCCGGAATGCGCCGGCGCAGCTCGTCCCAGAAGCGCGCATCGGGCCAAGCCTCGATGTGATCGGAGTCCGGGACCTGGACGTAATAGCGGCTGCGGGTCTTGGACCGCATGCTGCACAGGGCAAAGCCGCGCTCGTGCCGGACATAGATCAGCTCGTCCGCGACGGGCGGGGTCCCCGTGAGCATTCCGAGCCAACCGAAAGACAGAACGCGCTCGTAAAGCGTGATGGCGCCCGGCGGCACGCTGGCCCGGCACACGCCATGGAAACCGTCGCAGCCGGCAATGAAATCGCAAGCAATCTCATAGGTCTGCCCGTCCTTTGCGTAAGTCACGCGAGGCTTGACGCCGTCAAAATCGCAAGGCGTGACGGCTTCAGCCTCGAAGACGAGCTTGGTGTTCGTGCTGAGACAGGCGGCGATAAGGTCCTGCGTGATCTCGGTTTGGCCATAGACGGTCACCGGCGCCCCG
>DASQIQ010000380.1:0-15173 GCA_035631495.1 Micropepsaceae bacterium | reverse complement strand
TGGTCAAGTCCTCCAAGCCTCTTTCGGAAAACCAGAGAAATGCCAACCATCCTCAGCCCCGCCGAATCGCTTGGCCTCGCCGGCGCATCGCTCGAAGCCCGGGTGCGCCGCGCTGCTGTCCACATCCCGGATGGCGTTTTCGCGCGCATTGCCGAGCGCTTGAAAGCCGACGCATTCGCCAATCAGATGATCTACGAACATGACGGCAAGATAGAGCCCATTCGCATCATGTTGCGGCCGCTGCTCGCGATGCGCGACCAGCTTGGGTATGTCCATCATGTTTGCTTGCGGATCACCGAAGCGCTCAAGCGATTTCCCGCTCTCTATCTTGCGGACCCCCGGATCAAATCGATCCTGGCGATTTCGCCTGAGGAGGAACGCTGGCTTCGAGACTCATGGACGAAGGACCATCAGCGTTTCAATCCGATCTACGGCCGGCTGGATGCGGTCTGCGACTTCGCCGCCGCCGCGTGGCAGGACTCGCTGCATTTCATGGAGGCAAACCTCTCCGGCGTGGGTGGCATCCATTTCGCCCCTATTACCGAAGAGTTGGTGATGCGGGACGTCGTGCCCGCTCTTATCGCCCACGATCCCGGACTGGGCATCGAGCTGCCGCAAGATCAGCGCGACTTGTTCGTGCAGGTTCTCATGGATCACGCGAAGGCGATCCGCCGGGCCGATTGCAACGTTTGTTTCGTTGAACCCAAATATGTTCACGAGGGACCCGACGAGCAGTCCGTTCTCAGCCAATTCATTGCCTCGCGGCACGGCCTGACGGTCGCCCACGCCGACCCCCGCGAACTCTCGGTGAAGGGGGATGAGGTGTTCTATGAGGATGTACGCATCGACATCGCCTATCGGGATTACGAATTGCGCGAGCTCGTCGATCTCGAGCGGGAAATAGGCCAGCCGTTGGACGCGATGCGCCTGCTCTTCCGGCAGAACCGGGTTGTGTCATCGCTCGCCGGGGATTTCGACCACAAAAGCTGCTGGGAAATATTGACCGATCCGGACATCGCCGAGCAATTTTTTGACGCAGAAGAATGCCGGCTGTTCCGCCGCCACGTGCTTTGGACTCGTATTGCGTATGATCGCCGGACAAGTTTGCCTCACGGAGACGAGGGCGATCTCTTCGAATACGCCAGGGAACACCGCGACCTATTGGTGCTGAAGCCAAACCGCGGATATGGCGGCACCGGTGTGGTCCTAGGCGGTGGCACCGACGCGGTGGAATGGGAGCGGCTCTTGCAGCAGGCCGCATTGGCGGGGAACGATCCCGAACAATCATGGGTCCTACAGTCGGCGACGCGGCTTCCCGTTTACGAATTTCCCGTCGCGGGCCCGGGCGGCCGCATGTGTGGTGAGCCGTTCTACTCGGTCATGGGCTTCGCCGCGACCGATAACGGCCTTGGCATTCTTTGTCGCGTATCGCAAAAGCAGGTCGTCAACGTGGCGCAACGCGGCGGCCTCGCTGCCGTGTTCGTAACCGATACGCCGCCGGATCTGCGCATACCGAAGCGGCCGAGCACGCACGGCCAAAGCGCGGAGCAGATGCTGCGCGATAGTATCAAGGATCTGCGCCATCTCGACCGCATCATAGCGCTGCTGGGCTGGGACGAGGAGACGATGCTGCCTCCGAGCGGGCGCGAGCAGCGCGGGGAGCAACTCGCGATTCTGGAGGCGAGCCGCCACGCGCTGCTGGCTTCGGACCGGCTTGCCGATCTGATCGACGATGTGGCTTCGCGAAACGACAATGCGCAAACATGGAGCCGGGAACTCGCGCTTCTCCGGCATCTGCGGCGGAATGCGCTCGCCCTTCCTGAGGATTTGGTGCGTCAATTCGCAAGCGCGCGATCACAATCGCTCGGCGCTTGGGAAGCGGCCCGCGCGAGCGACCATTTCGCGCTTTTCGCCGGTCCTTTCGATCGGCTGCTGGGGCTCGTGCGCGAGCGCGCGCAAGCGCTATCCTCGGGGGGCGATCCCTACGATGCCTTGCTCGACGAATACGAGTTGGGAATGGCCCGATCGCGCCTCGACCCCGTCCTGAATGAGGTCCGCAACCGTCTGGTGCCCTTGGTTCAGTGTGCATCTGAAGCAACAGCGTCATGGACGGGCTTACCCAGCGGGCGGAGATTTTCGGACCGGGCGCAGTGGGAACTGTGCCGCCGAATCCTTACCGCCATTGGCTTTGATTTTGAACGCGGCCGGCTTGACCGTTCGACGCACCCGTTCACCATGGATGCGGGGCGCAATGACGTTCGCCTGACGATCCGAACCTCCGAGGATGACCCATCGAAGGCAGTCTTGGCCCTGCTGCATGAAGGCGGCCACGCGCTTTACGATCAGGGTTTTGCCGCGGCGGACCGCGACTCGCTTCTGGGCGAGGCGCCGAGCATGGGGCTGCACGAGTCGCAGTCGCGGCTGTGGGAGAACCATGTCGGCCGAAGCCTTGCGTTTTGGCGATATCTCTTTCCGGCTCTCGGCTCAGTATTCTCTGATGCAATGGAAGGATTGGACGCCGAAAGCTTTCACCGTGCCGTCAACATTGTTCGGCCCGGCAAGATCAGGGTCGATGCCGATGAGATGTCGTATCATTTGCACATTCTGCTTCGCTATGAGCTGGAGATTGCGCTTCTATCGGGTGACCTCGCCGTTCCCGACCTGCCTGCGGCATGGAACGAGCGCAGCGCAGCTTTGATCGGAACGAAGCCATCATCGGATCGCGAAGGTGTTTTGCAGGACGTGCATTGGTGTCTCGGCATGTTCGGCTATTTTCCAACCTATACGTTGGGCAGCCTCTATTCGGCGCAACTGGCGGAATCCTATCAACGGCAGCACGCTTTTTCCGAGGAAATTCGCGGCGGTCACTTCGAAGGCCTGCTGGGCTGGCTACGCGAGAATATCCACCAACTCGGCCATCGTTTTTCCGCCGAGGAGACGATCCGCCGCGCGACCGGAAAGGGCCTCGACTCGGAGGCGTTTTTCCGCCACCTCGAAGCACGCATTCCCACGTAACCGGGTTCCGCTGAACTGCCCATCCGATTCTAGCTGCGCCAGACGCTGGCCAGCCACGGTTGTTGTTCGCGCGGCAGTCCCTCAGGGCGATAATAATGCGTCAACTCGGTGAACCCCGCTGCCAGCATGAACCGGCGCCAGGTTTCGAGATCGTGATACGCGCCATAGCGCCCGTTATTCCAGCCTTCCTCGTTTCGCCCATGCGGGTTCGAGCTGAACAAGACCCCGCGCGGTTTCAGCGCGGCGCGCAATTCACGCAGTATGCGCGGCAGCTCCTGGCTCGGCACATGGAACAATGATGCGTTGGCAAACACGCCATCGAAGCGGTGTTCGGGTAGATGAAGCTCCAAGAAGTTCTGCTCCCACACTTCATAACCTCGGCCGCGGGCCATGGCAGCGAACCGCGCAGAACCTTCCAGGCCGACCGCGAAATGACCAAGATCGCTAAACGTCTGCAAATCGCGCCCCGGCCCGCAGCCAAAATCGAGTATCGCGAAGGGTGGCTTGCCCTCGATATATTGCAGAAGCGCGGCGACGTTTTGGCTGACGTCGTGCTCACGCGTGCCCTTCCAGAAATCATCCGCGCGCTGGTCATAATGCTGCAGCGTTCGGTCCGCGACATTTTCCAGGTCGCGCGAATTCAGTTTCATCTGGCGGCGTACTCGAAACGATTCCCGATCAGGGCGCGACGACCAAGACCTCAAAGGAACCGGCAAGCCGTGGCGCCCCGCCGCCGCCCGCCGGCGGGGTTGCCGCCGGATCGGCTTTCGACGCCATCAGGTACAGGCGGCCCGTGCTGGGGTCCACCATTCCGGTCCGCGATCCGGCTTGTGTCGCGACGTGCTGCACGACGGAAATATGCGCTGGGTCGGCGACCGAGATGACTTCGATCACCCCATCGCGGCCGCAGGTGATGAAAGCGAGCTTGCGCGTGGGATCGTAGATTACCGCGTCGGGCCCGGCGGCGATGGGCAGCGAAGCGACTTCCTTGCCGGTTTCGGATTGGATCACTTTCGCCACACCGTTGCGGCAAGACGAAATCAAGAGCTTCGCGCCCGGAACGAAAGCAAGCCCACTGGGTGCCATGCAACCTTCCATTTTGTAGCGCCCGGTCATCTTGAGCGTCTTGACGTCGATCACCGCGATCTCGCCAACCGACTCGTCATTGGCGAAGACTTTGCCCGCACCGTCGGAGACGGTGAACTCGATCGAACCGCCGATGGGGATCGTCGTGACAACTTTGCGTGCAATCGGATCGACGACCGTCGCCTCGGCGCTTTCGCGGTTCATCACGAACACATATTTGGTGACCGGATCATAGGTTGCCCCGTCGGGGTTCTTTCCGCCCGGAAGCTCCGCCAGCACCATATCGGTCGCGGTATCGGCGATGCGGATCGTGCCCCGGCGTTGCGGCAGAACGATCAGCGTCGTACCGGGGATCGGCAGCGCCATGTGCCCGAGTGCACCGCTGTTGAGCTGCGATACCTTCCCCGTCTTGGTGTCGATCACCGTGGTGAAATCGCCCCGCGCCATGAGGATGCGGCTCCTCGCGGCATCGAACGTCGCATAATCGAAGCCGCCGTCGGGAACTTTGATGCGATCGACGATCTTGTAAGCGGGCTCGGCGGCGAGCGCCGGAGCGGTCAGCGCGGCGGAAAGCACCAGACCAACTAAGGAAAGCGTCTTCATAGCGATACTCCCATGGGCTCAAAAGTCCGGCTTGTCCGCCGTCGGCAAGGATATCAGGCTTACAGAACGATCCAGCCGGAACCCGCCTTTCCGGCAGTCAACAAATTTGAGATTCAGCGGTCGTAGTGCGGGCGGATCTTTTGAAAATCCTCTGCTGAAACTTGAATGGTTGTTTGTCCGGTCACGGAGGCTGCTTCGCAAACGGCTTCTAGGGATTGGACAGCATTGGGCATCAATGCATCGAATATAGCAGCAAACGCCTCGGACTTTGAAATTTTGGAAAACTCATTTTTTTCTGAGTAAGTCTTAGCCTCGTTATATGCCCTGGTCCGAATAGCGCGGCATGCCGAAAGAACCTTTTCGATTGGTAGGTTTAAGGTCGTCTCGCCCATTCAACTGCCGCCGTTAATTTCCGTCACTAGAGCCCCCGTCGCAGCTGTCCTGCCGCCCATAATGGCAAGAACTGCGCCGCTGAGGGTTTGGATATTCATACGCGTCCCCCCGATGGTGCGACGGCAATGGGCAAAAATACCACATTGTCGCCAGGACAGCGATAAACCGCGAAACCATGCTTAACCTTATCCTCTTTAGGCCCTTCCATGCATCCACCGCCAAGCTCGTGCGTTCTGTTTACTGGACCGCGCAAATGACGCGCTAACTCAAGGGTGGATATCATGCGCAAGAACCTGGCAATCGCTTTCACCAGTCTGGTCATGCTCTTCGGGGCCTCGACCTTCCTCACGGCTTGCAACACCATCGCGGGCGCCGGCCAGGATGTCAGTCACGCCGGCCGCGAAATCACCGAAGAGGCCAAAGAACACAAATAATCGCGGGTGGTTGAGTTCTGCTCTTTTCGCTCTTGTCCCATGCATGGGGGCGGGCTTCGTTCGTGATAGGCGCGCGGCCCCGTCCTCATTGATGGAATGGACGCCGACGGAGATTGCTTGCAAGTGCCTGCCCCGCGCAGAGAGAGACTGATTGCGATCGTTCGAACGGCGCCGCGATGCAGGCATCGCCTCCGCGCAATCATCGTCTCCGCGGCCTGCGCGACCATTGTCGCTTGTGCCACCGTTCCGAAAGTTGATCAGAACCTTGATGAGATTCCGCGCCTCCAGGGCCCGGCCCAGATTAAGGGTGCGCTGGGCCCGCTCACAGCGCGGCAGAGCAAGGCCCTCCTCGACCGGATCGGCGCCGAGGCCGGCGATGCGGGCATGCTCAAGCGGCATCTCGCCATCGAAGAAGCTGTGGCGGAGAGCCCGCTGGTTGCCGGCAACCAGACCCACCTCCTTGCGGACGGCGAGAATACGTTCCCGGCGATGTTCCGCGCGATCAAGAATGCGAAGGATCACATCAATCTCGAATATTACATCCTTGAAGATATCGAGAACGATGGGGAGCATCTCAGCGATCTCCTGATCGCGAAACGGCAGGAAGGCGTTGCCGTCAATATCATCTATGACAGCTTCGGGTCCGACAGCACGAAGACGGATTTCTTCAAGCGATTGAAAGAAGGCGGAATCAATCTGGTCGCGTTCAACCCGGTCAACCCGCTGGACCCGCAATCCCTCAACAACCGCGATCACCGCAAGATCCTCGTGGCAGACGGCGCCACGGCCATCGTAGGCGGCATCAATCTTTCCACGACCTATCAGAGCTCTGCGTCGGGAAAGTCCGCCGGCATCGAAGGCAAGCCCGACGCGCGCTGGCGCGACACCGACATGGAGATCGATGGCCCCGTCGTGGCGCAATTGCAAACTCTCTTTTTGGACCATTGGAACGGCCAGAAGGGGCCGCCTCTCGATACGAAGAATTTCTTCCCGACAGTACCGCCCAAGGGGAACGAGGTCGTGCGCGTCATCGGCAGCACGCCGGAGCGCGGGATTCCCCGCTATTACGTGACATTGCTTTCGGCGATCCGTAATGCGGAGAAAAGCATTCGGGTGACCGCTGCCTATTTCGTGCCGACCGATCAGGAGGAGGAGGACCTCATCGCCGCCGCACGGCGCGGCGTGGATGTGCGATTGCTGCTGCCGGATGAAAGCGACTCCGAACGCGCTCTGGCCGTTGGCCGTTCGCATTATTCGGAGTTGTTGGAAGCCGGGGTGAAGATTTACGAAACCCAGAATTTGGTGCTCCACTCAAAAACCGCGGTCATCGATGGTGTATGGTCGGTCGTCGGCTCCTCGAATTTCGACCGCCGAAGCGTGTTGTTCAACGATGAGGTCGATGCCGTCGTGCTGGGAGCCGCGACGGCGCAGGAGTTGCAGGCGATGTTCGATAACGACACCAAAGGCGCAAAGCAGATCGACCTTGCCAGCTGGCGTCGGCGCTCCATACTGCAGAAAGTCAACGAACTATATTCGACGATCTGGCAGGACTGGCTTTGAATGGGCAGAACCTCTTGTCGTGCGGCATATGGGATTGCCATTCTCGCGCTGTTCGCGTTCATTCTCCCTATGGGCTGGACGGTGCTGGCGGCGGTAACGGCGGGCGAGAAACCGCGCCCCCCCTGCGGCGTCGAGCCATTTCCAGCCTATCCGGCGCTGGACGCCCCGCCCGTCATCGTGTTGTGGACTGAAGCCGAGCTCGCAGGCTGGAGTCCTCCTGCTTGCGCCGCCTGGAAGAGTGGCTCGGCAACGCTTGTCGTGGGACTCGCCGGCCATTTTCGCGACGCCAGCGATGCGGACGCGATGCTCGCCCGCATCGGCGCAATTTCCTCGCTGCGCGACGTGCGCTATTGGTCGATCACCGACAAACAGTGGAATATGCTGTTTACTCGCGCGAGCGCGCTTGAAGGATCCGATCCAAAGAAGCTGCGCGGCGATTTTTCCGCGTCCGAGATGGGCGCCGCCCGTGACATATATTTCCTAGCCGCCGACAACCGCTCGGGCGAGGATGCCGTCTCGCGTCTACGCGTCCGCGAGGCAAGCCGCGATCATCTCGCCATCGAAACATCCAATGTCACGCCGCTGCGTTGGATGTTCCTTTCCTTCGCCGCGCCCGGCGATATCCAGACTTGGTATTTTCTGGATCGCGAGGCGGGCGGATCATGGCGCTTCTACAGCCTGACCCGCGTGCTCTATTCCTCGTCGTTTTTCGCTCGTTTCGTTCAGGGTGAATCCTACATGAACCGCGAGGCGGCGATGTATCGCCACCTCGCCGGAATTCCCACGGATCGCGACCCGCCGCCGGCGCGGTGACTATCGCGAACGCGTGAAGGAGGCCCGCTGATTTGCCCGACTCCGCAAGGGCTGGTAGCTCCTAAGTTCATGAGCGTCACAATAGGGCCGGCCCGATTCCGGTCGCCGACCGCAATAATGGAAATTCCGATCCGTCGGATCACCGATTGGCCATTTGCAGGTACGGCTGTTCAAGGTCAGAGTCGTTACGAAGTTTCCGTCCGCGCGTTTGAGGCCGGTCAGCTCTTGATCAGCGGTGCTCTGGCCGTTCGTAACTTCTGAGATTTGGTTTTCCAAAGATTCGGTCATGCATTCTTCCTTTGCGAATTTTATTCGGGTTTGCACCGAACGCTTCGGCGCTCGGCTGCGTCATTCTGTGTCTCGCGCCACAGGCGGTGGGCATTGGGCGCCATTAAACGAAGCTTACATTCAGTATTTCGTAGGAGCGTGCACCACCGGGTGCCGTAACCTCGATCACATCGCCTGCAGCCCTGCCGATAAGCGCACGCGCCATCGGTGAAGAGATCGAAACCCTGCCCTGTTTCAGGTCCGCTTCGAGGTCGCCCACGATCTGATATTTCACCTGCGAATGGTTGTCCTGACTGCCGAGTATGACGGTCGCGCCGAATGTCACGGTCTTCCCGGAAAGCTTGGAAAGGTCGATGACTTGCGCGCGGGAGATTTTATCCTCTAGATCCATCATCCGGCCCTCAATGAAGGACTGGCGGTCCTTGGCGGCATGGTATTCCGCGTTTTCCGAAAGATCGCCATGCGCACGCGCTTCCGCGATCATCTTGATGACGGCATGACGCTCGACCGTTTTCAACTGCTGGAGTTCGTCTTCCAGGGCCTTGTGGCCAGCCATCGTCATGGGAATGCGTTCCATCCGGTGAACCTCAGAATCCAAAATAGCCACGCGAAAGCGGCGTGGTTTGCGCTTAAGTCCATTGCTCAAGCGGCGCGATAGACGCAATCATCAGTACAGGAAGTTGGCTGTTTCATCCCAGCGCCCGCTCATGCGAGTCGGGCAAGTAACAGTGCGCTTCGTTTAACGGGATCGCTGTCGCACGCCCTATATAGGCGTGTATCAGACGCTTTACAATGCAAGGTCTGGCCATCTAACGGGCATAGGTCAATCGACGAACGGGTCGGCGGGCGGAGCCGCATCGAAATCGACCACAACGGTCTTCACTTCGGTGTAGTGATGGAGCGCTTCCAAACCGTTCTCGCGGCCCATGCCGCTCATCTTGTAGCCGCCATAGGGCAGCATCCAATGCGTGGTGCGGAAGGTGTTAACCGTAACGAGCCCCGCTTCGATCTCGGCTGCGACGCGGTGCGCGCGAGAAACGTCAGAGGTCCATAGGCCTGCGACAAGTCCGTATTCCACGTCGTTTGCCAAACGAATCGCTTCCTCCTCGGTGTCGAACGGCATGACGGCAAGGACCGGGCCGAAAATCTCTTCCTGGGCCAGGCGCGAGCGATTGTCGACATCGGCAAAGACCGTCGGCTCTACGAAATAGCCTTTGGCAAAGCCTTTCGGCCGGTGGCCGCCTGCGACCAGGCGCGCGCCTTCCTCTTTGCCCAGCGCGATATAGTGCTCGGTCTTGGCGAGTTGTTCGGCCGAGGTCTGAGGCCCGATATGAGTCGCGCGGTCGAGCGGCATGCCGATCCGGATGGCGCGCGCACGCGCCGCGATGCGGTCGAGGAATGACTCATAGATCGGCCGCTGGACGAAGAGGCGCGAACCGAGCGAACAGGATTGTCCCGTGGAGCGAAATGCGGACTGCGTCGCCACCACCAAAGCGCGCTCGATATTCGCATCGGCGAAAATGATGTGCGGCGATTTCCCGCCGCATTCGAAGGTGCAGCGCTTCAGATTGCCGGAGGCGAGCTGCATGATCCTGCGCGCGGTCGCGTGGCTGCCGGTGAACGAGATTTTGTTGACGCCGTGATGCGCCGCAAGCGCCGCACCCGCGGTTGCTCCGAAACCCGGAACGACATTGAAAACCCCCGCCGGGAAGCCTGCCTCCTCGACGAGCTTGGCGATTTCAAGAGCCGTCACCGGAGTCTGCTCGGCCGGCTTGAGGACCATGGCATTGCCGGCCGCCAAGGCCGGGCCCATCTTCCAGGAATAGAGCAGGATCGGCGAATTCCAAGGCAGGACCGCCCCCACCACCCCGACCGGCTCCCGGCGCGTATAGGCGAGCGCGTTCGCTCTTATGGGGATTTGTTCGCCTTGGATCTTGTCAGCGGCGCCGGCGAAATAGGTCAACCAGTCAATGGCGCGCTGCACCTCGCCGACCGTATCACGGAGCGGCTTGCCATTGTCGCGGCTTTCCAGCTCGGCGAGCTTGGCGGCATCGCGGCGCACCAATTCGGCGAGTTTTGCCAGGAGCGCTCCGCGCTGGCTGGCGGTGATCTTGGTCTTCCACGGGCCGCTCATCGCGGATTTGGCAGCCTGAACCGCTTTGTCGATGTCCGTCTCGTCCGCTTCGGCGACCTCGGCCCAGACGGCCTCGGTCGAGGGATCGATCGAGGCAATGCTGCGGCCCGAATGCGGTATCACCCAATCGCCGCCGATATAAAGGCGGTCATAGCTTCGCTTGGACAATGTCGTTTCCTCGTGAAATTGGGCGGCTTGTCGCTTGAGGCATATCGCCCGTGGCCAAGGCGATTCGACTCACCGGCTCGTTACGGGCTTTACAGCCGGCGCAATGGGAACGAAAATTGTTGAGAATTTCGGCGCCCAAGTCAAATCGCCTCGTTCGACGGCATCGGGTGACCTTAACACCGCGTTTTCGGAGCCGTTGATGCCGACCCCCGCCTGGCACGAGGCCGTCATTCAAGCCTTCAAGGACAACGATGTCCGGCTGATCGTGTACGTGCCGGACAATGTCCTGCGGCCGCTGATCGACGCTGTCCACGCGGACGACTTCTTCACCGTTTTTGCTGCGACGCGCGAGGAGGAAGCGGTCGGGATCGTCTGTGGCGCGGCGATGGCGGGCTTGCGCGGCATCGTGCTGATGCAGACGAGCGGCTTTGCAACGCTTGCCAATGTGCTGGCATCGCTTGCGGTCGCGGCGCAAATCCCCGCGCTGCTGATGATCTCCGAGCGCGGCACGCTCGGCGATTTTCAGATCGCTCAAGCCATCGTCTGCCGCACCATGCGCCCGGTTCTCGAATCGCTCGGCATGGAGCATCACACCATGACGCGCCTCGACGAGGCGCATTTCATCGCCGATCGCACCATCAAGCAGGCTTACAAGACTCAGGCGCCCGCCGCGCTCATCCTCTCGCCCCTGCTCACCGCGCAAAGGGCGAGCCCATGAGTCCGGCGCCGGCGAAGCGAAACACCAAGACGATGAACCGCTTCGAGCTGACCGCCCGGCTGGTCTCGAAATTGAAGAACGAGGAAGCCGTCATCGGAGGCATCGGCAATTCCAATTTCGACCTCTGGAATGCCGGGCGGCGGCCGCAGAATTTCTACATGCTGGGGAGCATGGGGCTCACTGCGCCGATCGCCTTGGGCGTCGCACTCGCGCAACCTAAGCGCCGCGTCTTCGCGCTCGAAGGGGACGGCTCGATTCTCATGCAGCTCGGATCGCTGGCGACCATCGCGGCGGTCAATCCTCGCAATCTCACCATCATCGTGTGGGACAATGGTATCTATCAGATCACCGGCTCGCAGCCGACGGCCACGGCGGCCGCCGCCGATGTCGTGGAGATCGCGCGCGGCGCCGGCATCGCCCAGAGCGCCTGGGCGAGTGACGAAGAGGATTTCGAGCGGCTGATCGAGCGCGCGCTCAACGGGGATGGCCCATGGTTTATCGCCGCGCGGATCGACGGCAAAGCGCCGGCCGCGCAGACACCGCGCGAGCCTGTGAGCATCAAGGATGCGTTCATGCGCGGCATGGGCACCAAGGCGGTTTCGTGACGATAGACCGGCTTAACTCCGCTCTCGCAAAATTGCGGTTGAGTTATGCGCGGTTTTATATGTAATATCATGCTCCAGACATGATTCATGATGTCTAAAACATGATAACCGCTGCCCAATTGCGTGCGGCACGAGCCCTGACCGGTCTTGACCAACGTCGTCTTGCCGAACTGGCTGGTCTCTCGGTGCCGACAATCCAGCGCATGGAGGCGAGCGAGGGCGTTATCCGGGGCAATGTCGATTCGTTGATGAAGCTGGTGGAAGCGCTGAACGCCATCGGCATCGAGCTGATCGGCGAGGGTGCAGTGAGTCAGACGGGTGGCCGCGGCGTGCGGCTGAAGGCTCGCGCATGACGGCGCGGATCGCGACACTTGCGGCCCTGGCCGAGCCGCATCATTTCAACCCCGCAAGGGCGTGACGATGGCGCTCGGCTTAGCCCTATGGTGCGCTGCGGCCCTTCTCGCGCTCGGTGTTGCGGCCGTCCTGTTAGCCCGCAGCAGATCCGCCACGACTATCATCTATAGCGCGAGCTTGTTCTTGGCTCTCGCTTTGCTCGCAAATGCGACCCATCATCTCCTCGCCAATGCTGCACCCGATACGACAGTCCTTCCGCTCGGCCTGCCCTGGGTTGGCGCGCATTTCCGGCTCGACGCACTCGCAGCGGCGTTTCTTGTTATCGTCAATCTCGGTGCGGCGGGAGCCAGCCTCTATGGCCTGGGCTATGGCCATCATGAGATTTCGCCGTCTCGCGTGCTGCCGTTTTATCCGGTGTTTCTTGCCGGGATGAATCTTGTCGTGCTGGCGGACGATGCCTTCAGCTTTCTGCTGTCCTGGGAATTCATGTCGCTCGCCTCCTGGGCGCTGGTGATGGCCCATCATCGTCTGCCGGAGAACAGACACGCCGGTTATGTCTATATTCTAATGGCCAGTTTCGGCACGCTGACGCTGCTCCTCGCCTTCGGACTTTTAGCCGGACCGGGCGGCAACTACGCGTTCGACGCCATCCGGAGCCTGCCCCCTGCACGGGGCGCATGGCCCGTGCTTATCCTCGCGCTGATCGGCGCTGGATCGAAAGCCGGACTGGCGCCGCTGCATGTCTGGCTTCCCCTCGCTCATCCGGCAGCGCCGAGCCATGTTTCAGCACTGATGAGCGGCGTGATGACGAAGGTGGCGGTCTACGCCTTCGTGCGCATCGTGTTTGACCTGAGCGGCCCACCCGATTGGTGGTGGGGCCTGATGGTGCTGTCGATTGGCGGCGGTACCGCCGTCATGGGTGTGCTTTACGCGCTCATGGAACACGATCTCAAACGGGTTCTGGCCTACAGCACGATCGAGAATGTCGGCATCGTGTTCGTGGGTCTCGGCCTGGCCATGGCGTTCCAAGCCAATGCGCTTCCCGGCGCGGCCGCCTTGGCCTTCACCGCGGCACTCTTTCACGCCTTCAATCACACGCTATTCAAGAGTCTGCTGTTCTTCGGCGCGGGGGCCGTGTTAACCGCGACGGGCGAGCGCAATATGGAGCATCTCGGCGGGCTCATTCACCGCATGCCGGTGACAACGATCGCGGTGCTCACTGGATGCGTCGCGATTTCCGCGCTTCCTCCACTGAACGGCTTTGCGTCCGAGTGGCTTACCTTCCAGGCGATCCTCTTAAGTCCCGAATTGCCGCAATGGGGCCTGAAGATCATGGTTCCCGCGAACGGTGCTCTGCTTGCGCTCGCAGCCGCATTGGCCGCGGCGTGTTTCATCCGTCTTTTCGGCGTGAGTTTTCTTGGCCGGCCACGCATGCCTGTCGCCGAACACGCTCACGAAGTCGATATCTGGTCGCGAACGGCGATGGCCATTTTTGCCATCCTATGCGTTCTTGCCGGTGCCCTGCCGGGGTTCGTCATCGATGCGCTTGCGCCCGTCGTGCAAGCCGTCACCGGCTCACATATGCCGGCGCAGACGACCATAGATTGGTTTTCGATCGTGCCGATCACGGCAAGCCGCAGCTCCTATAATGGCCTGCTTGTTCTGCTCTTCATTGTTCTCTCCGCAGCGCTGACGGCTTCTTTGGTCCACCTCTTTGCTTCGAAAAGCGTGCGGCGCGCCCCGCCTTGGGATTGCGGTTTTCCCGACCCTAGGCCTGTGACTCAATACAGCGCAGGGAGTTTTTCGCAGCCGATCCGACGGGTCTTCGGCACATCCATCTTCCAAGCACGCGAACAGGTTTCGATGCCGCCGCCCGGCGACATGCGCCCTGCGCGATTCCATCTCGACTTGCGTGACCTCATCTGGGACTTTCTCTACGCGCCGATATCAGGCGCCGTGAGCGTTACCGCCGACCGGCTCAACGTGCTGCAGTTTCTGACCATCAGGCGCTATCTGACCCTGGTGTTTCTTGCGCTCGTAAGCCTGCTCCTGGTGCTCGCGATATGGTCCTGATTCGCGATCTGGCCGTGCAGGGCGTTCAAATGATGCTGGTGCTGCTGTTGGCACCGCTGCTTACCGGAATCGTACGTAAGGTGAAGGCGAGGCTCTTGCGCCGGCGGGGGCCACCGCTGATTCAGCCCTATCGCGATCTCATCCGGTTGATGCGCAAGGAGACCGTTCTGGCGGTCAACGCTTCGTGGCTTTTTCGCGCCGTCCCCTATCTGGTCTTTGCCGCGACCTGGGTAGCCGCCGCGCTCGTGCCGACCTTCGCGACGGGTTTGCTGTTTAGCTGGTCCGCCGACCTCATTGCCATCGTTGCGCTGTTGGGCAGCGCCCGTTTCTTCCTTGCGCTTGCCGGCATGGATGTCGGCACCAGTTTCGGGGGAATAGGTTCCAGCCGTGAAGCGATGATCGCCTCGCTCGCCGAGCCAGCGATGATCATGATCATTTTCGTGCTGGCGCTGATCGCGGGTTCGACGCAATTGTCGATCATCGCAGAGTTCATGCTGTCGCTGGCGGCGGGCCTTCGGGTGTCGCTTGGCTTGGCGCTCATTGCCCTCATCCTGGTGGCGATCGCGGAAAATTCGCGCATCCCGGTGGACAATCCAGCGCCCCACCTCGAGCTCACCATGGTCCACGAGGCGATGGTGCTGGAATATTCCGGGCGCCATTTGGCTCTGATCGAACTGGCCGCTTCCCTCAAGCTGCTTCTCTACATGTCCCTCATTGCCTGCGTCTTCGTGCCGTGGGGTCTGGCGCCTATGGATAGCGCGTGGGAGGCCTATGCGCTCGGTGGAATTGCGTATCTGGGAAAGCTGTTGTGCGGCGGTGTGGCGCTCGCGTTTTTTGAGACGTCAATCGCGAAGATGCGTGTTTTCCGGGTTCCTGCTTTTCTGGGCGCGGCGCTCATGCTCGGCCTTTTGGGAGCGCTCCTCCGTTTC
>DASQIQ010000379.1:0-2557 GCA_035631495.1 Micropepsaceae bacterium | reverse complement strand
CCCGCTTCAACCATATCGTCCAGCGCAACGCCCTTGGCGGCCAGATGATCTTTCAGCGCCGCATTGCTGTTTGGCGCAAAGCCGAGGTGGTAACGCTGCCACGCGCCCTCTTCGAGTCCGCGCGATCGCAGATAGGTCCGCGCGGTCTCGCCGGAGCGCCCGCGCAATTGGTCTTCGAAGAATGTCGCCGCCAGCGCGATGATCTCATAGAGCGATTTTTTGCGCGTCTCGCGCAGCTCGTCTTCGGCCGACCAAGCGGGAAGCTCGATGCCCGCTTCACCGGCGAGTTTCTGCACCGCTTCGGGAAAGCTGAGACCTTCGGTTTCGGTCAGCCATTTGAAGACATCGCCGCCCGCGCCGCAGCCGAAGCAATGATAGGTGCGCCGTTCGTTCTCCACTTTGAAGGAGGGCGACTTCTCCTTGTGGAACGGGCAGAGGCCCCAGAAGACGCGGCCCTTGCGTTCAAGCTTGATGCGCCTACCCACCAGCTGGACAATGTCCGTCCGGCGGGAGATTTCATCGAGCAGGCCTTCACCGTAACGCATGTTTTACTGTGTCATCCCGGACGGAGCGGCGAAAGCCGCGATGATCCGGGACCCACAGCGAAATGTCTCGGTGGGTCCCGGCGCTACGCGCTGCTGACGCATCGCTTGGCCGGGATGACAGCCTATTTTGTTGCCAACAGCTCTTTCACAGCGGCGCCGGCTTTGCCGAAATCCATGCTGCCCGTATGGCGTTCTTTCAAAGCGGCCATGACCTTGCCCATGTCCTTGAGCGAGGTGGCGCCGGTTGCGGCAATGACCTCGGCAACGGCGGCGCGAGTTTCCTCGGGCGAAAGCTGACGCGGCATGAATTCGCGAATGACGGCGATTTCCGCGCGCTCGCCCGCGGCCAATTCGGGCCGGCCGCCCGACTCATAGGTCGCCGCAGACTCCTCGCGTTGCTTGATCATTTTGCCGAGCAAGCCAAGGATTTCATCTTCCGATAGCGCGTCCACGCGCGTTGCGATGGCTCGTTCCTGCACGGCGGCGAGGATCAGACGGATCGCTGAAAGCCGCTGCGCCTGCCGGCTCTTCATCGCCTCCTTCATGGCCTCGGTGAAGCGGTCGCGCAGTCCCATGAGTCGCATCCTTGACAAGAGGGCGCGGAGATTAGGCCAAAGGACGGAGTGTCGCAAATCCTGTAAGCAATTGAAAAAACTAACAGAATACCATGTTGGTCCAGCTTGACGCGTGTGCTACGCGTCCCTATGGTGCCGGCGCATCCCAACGGAATCGGCCGATGACCGAGGCCTTTCGCGCAGCCGGTCCCTCACACGGAGCGGGGCTTTTCGCTGCACGCAAGACCGGCATTCTGGTGTTGGCCGACGGGACCGCATTCGAAGGCCATGCCTTTGGCGCGGAGACGCGTGCGGTGGGCGAGGTCTGCTTCAACACCGCCATGACGGGATATCAGGAGATCCTGGCCGATCCGTCTTACGCGGGACAGATCATCGCCTTTACCTTTCCCCATATCGGCATCGTCGGAGCGAATGAGGAAGACATCGAAGCCATCACGCCCGCGGTGCGCGGCCTGGTGGTGCGCGCCCATGCCGAGAGCCCGTCGAATTATCGCGCGTCGCTGACGCTCGACCGCTGGCTGAAGCGCCACAACATTCCCGGGCTTTCCGGCATCGATACGCGGCGTTTGACGGCGCGGATTCGCGAATCGGGCATGCCGCATGGGGTGATCGCCCATGATCCGCAAGGCCGGTTCGACGTCGCGGGCTTGCGCGCGCAGGCCAAGGATTTTCCGGGTCTCGAAGGTCTCGACCTCGCCAAGGAGGTCAGCTGCCGCCAGATGTTCACCTGGAACCAAACGCCGTGGCAGTGGCATCACGGCTATGGGCGGCAGGACAATCCGAGCTGGCGCGCGGTGGTGGTGGATTTCGGGGTCAAGCGCAACATCCTGCGACTGTTGGCCGGATCGGGCGCGGAGATCATTGTTCTGCCGGCTGGATCCACGCACCAAGATGTGATGCGCCACCGCCCGCATGGCGTGCTGCTGTCGAATGGCCCCGGCGATCCGGCGGCGACCGGCGAATATGCCATCCCGATGATCCGTGGACTGATCGATGCGCAAGTGCCGGTGTTCGGCATCTGCCTTGGCCATCAGATGCTGGGCCTCGCGCTTGGCGGGCGCACGCGCAAAATGGCCCAGGGCCATCACGGCGCCAATCATCCGGTGAAGGATCTCGAAACCGGCAAGGTCGAGATCGTGTCAATGAATCATGGCTTCACGGTGGATCGCGAGAGCCTGCCGAGCGGCGTCAAGGAAACTCATGTCTCTTTGTTCGACGGCACCAATTGCGGGATCAGGGTTGAAAACCGCGCCATCTTCTCGGTGCAGTATCACCCGGAAGCCTCGCCGGGCCCGATGGATTCGCATTATCTCTTCGAGCGTTTCGCCGCCGTGGCGAAGACGCGAATCTAGCCGCGCACGTCGGACGTGATGTCCGTATGACACCAACGACTAAACACGCTTCGCTGCGTAGCGCGCACGAATTATTCGCGGTAAT
>DASQIQ010000378.1:0-4799 GCA_035631495.1 Micropepsaceae bacterium | reverse complement strand
CCCATCACTACCGATGGCCGTGAACAAATCGCGATGCCGCGCACAGTTACGGATAAAACGGATGCGCGTTCGTCCTGGATCTTCCTGGAAAGAGTCGTGGAGAACAGCAAGAACCGCTCAATTCGATACAGACCCGTGCGTCCACGCATCGTAGCGTCATTTCACAGTAGCTCGACACATTGCGTGTTGAGCGCCTTGTTGAGGGGTGCACGAGCGGCCATGAACGTTGCCGAACGGCTCAGATTGGAAGAAAATCCATTTGCGGCTACTTCCGGTGGCGTGGGCCCTCCTTTGCGAACAGCATTACGCGAAGTCACCCGGGAAATCGCCCTCGAGACCCCAATCGTCGTACTCGTCGGGAGGGCGGGCACTGGAAAGACGGTGCTGATGAACATGGCCGCCCGCGGTTGGAACAACATGGGCCTGACCGTACGCCAGGTTGATCGCGGCGATCTCGTGCAGTGTGCGCTCGACCAACGCTCCGACCTACTGCTGATCGATGAAGCAAATTCTATTTCCGATTCACTGCTGCGCGCACTTGTATCGGCAGGCCGCAATTACGTTGCGACGACCATGGTCTTTTCATGTCTTCCCGGAAGTGTGGGTCGGTTCACATTCTCGGCCGGTCGCGCGGCCGTCGTTGAACTGGCACCCCTGTCGCGATTGGACGCCCGACATTACCTTCTGGAACAATCGACCAGGGCCGGCCGACCCGATCCCTTCATGCCCGAAGCATTGGAACTGGTGGTCGAGGGGTCCGGTGGATCACCTCGACTGTTACAGTCAATCGCCAGTCTGGCGTATTTCAGTGCTGCTTTTGATGGTGCATCACAGATCAGACCCAAGCACGTACTGCTCTATCTCCAAAAGAAGCACCGAACCGAGCAGAGGCCGCAATGGAGGCCTCTGATGACTCACTATCCTCGCGCGGCCAGTGGAAAAGTGCCATCAAGGGCGTTCTGGTCCGCTTAAGCGGTGCGGGGTTCGCATCGGAAAGAAGATCGCTGTTGGGAGGCGCAATATGAATATGACGGACTCAAGCGAACGTCGTGCTCCGCCCCCACAAACAACAACGGGTCTTGGCCCTGAGGCCAGGAGAGACATCACGGGCGTGTTGAATCTTCTGTTGGCCGACGTTTATGCACTCTACATAAAGACGAAAAATTTTTACTGGCATGTTTCCGGGCCACACTTCCGTGACTATCACCTGCTCCTGGACGAGCAGTCGGGTCAAATCTTCGCCATCGCCGATACAGTCGCCGAGCGAGTCCGCAAGATCGGCGGGACGACGCTGCGCTCCATTGCTCATATCGCGCGTCTAAAGCGTGTGCTGGATAACGACGCCTACTACGTCACGCCACTCGCTATGCTGGCCGAACTGCGTGACGATAACAAAGACCTCGCAGCGCATATGCGTGAAGCGCACAGCCTGTGCGGCAAGCACGGAGATGTGCCTACGGCGAGCCTCCTTGCTGCCTGGATCGACGAGGCCGAACGGCGCGTCTGGTTTCTGTTCGAGGCGTCCCGCGTGGGCGTCATTTCAGACGCGGACGCGAAGGCCCACTTCTCCCAAAAACGGACGTTTCCCGCCTGCCCAGAGAACAACCCGGTGTCGCGATCAACGGTCAGCTGAACGTTGTCGGCGACGCCGGACGGAGAAGATCAGGCATACGCCGCGTCAACCGCGGTCATCGGCGACGTTCCCGGCACACCAGCGCCTATGCCGATCGGCGCTTGCCGGCCCGCCCGTTGGTGAGCAGAGCGTGGTCTGCGTCGGGCAGAACGTCTACTCTGACCCATCGCAGTAACGGCCGTCCCACATTTCCCTTATGGTTTTCCCGTGAGCAAAGCCTTCACCAAAGAAAGCGAGTCCGCGGATAACGAGGCCGAGGAAGCCGATGCCTTGCCCGCTCATGTCAAGAATTATGTGACGCCGGCGGGGCTGGCCGCGCTGCAGGAGGAATTCCGCAAACTGCTTTATGAGGAGCGACCTAAAGTGGTGGAGATCGTGTCCTGGGCGGCGGGCAATGGCGACCGTTCCGAGAATGGCGATTATATTTACGGCAAGAGACGCTTGCGCGAAATCGACGCGCGGGTGCGCTACCTCGCAAAACGTATCGAAAGCGCCGAGATGGTCGATCCGGAGCGACAGAAAAACCGGGATCAGGTGTTTTTCGGCGCCACCGTCGCATACGTGCGCAAGGACAATACACAACAGAAGGTGACCATTGTCGGTATCGACGAGGCCGAACTCGCGAACGGCAAGATCAGCTGGCTGTCGCCGGTCGCGCGCGCCTTGATGAAAGCGCGTGTCGGCGACGTCATCGAATTCCGTACGCCTTCGGGGCCGGAGACGGTTGAGGTCCTTTCGATTGAGTATGCTCCCGCGCCGCTTCAGCGTCGGGTCGATTGAGCCTGCTTGCCAAGCACGGCTTCGATCGTAGCCTTGGCGAGCTCTTCGGAGTTTCCGCCGCCGACACCGATCGCGCCTGCGACCTGTCCGTCGATCATGATCGGCACGCCGCCCGAACGCGGGAAGTCGCCGATCCAAACCGAAGCGCCGTTACGCTTTGAGTTGACGTCGTCTTCGAGCCCTGAGGTTGCGCGTTGCCAATGGGCGGCGGTCTTGGCTTTCAGAATCGCGGTTTCGGCGAAGGTCGCTTGGCCGCCCATGGTGTGGAAGTCGATGAGTACGCCGGCAATGTCGACCACGGCGCAACCGACGATCTGCTTTTGCTGTTCGGCCCGAGCGATGCAGGCATCGACGAGCTTGCGCGCGGTCGCTGGACTCACCTGCTTGCGGTCGATGAAGGCGGACTGCGCCGAGGCGGCTACAGTGAAGGCGCAGGCGAAGAGTGCTGTGATGACGAGGATGGTTTTGCGCACGGGCGAGTCTCCTTGGAGGTTCCTACGCCGAGCTTAGAACGCGGCGCGGTCGGCGCGAAGGGGCGGCTCCAAAATGGGGGCTCTCTTGCTAGGCCAATTGGTGGCATATTGATGGGCGAAACGAAGGCAGCGGCACCGGGAGGATGAGAATGCGATTATGGCTCACGAGACTCGCGGTCACCGTGTTCGCGACCACCGCTTTTGTGGCGCAGGTGCAGGCTCAGTCCAGCTATCCATGCGCAAGCAACGCTCCCAATCCCTATAAATTGGTGGGAAATTGGTCCGTTACTCCGCGCCCCTGGTCACACCCGCTCGCCGTCACCGTCGATTCCCATGACGACCTTTGGGCGTTCGACCGCTGCGAACAAGCCGGATGCGCCAGTTCAAAAGCCTCGCCCATTTTCGAGCTCGGCCCGGACGGCAAGACGATGAAGAATTTCGGCGCCGGTCTGTTCGTCTTTCCGCACGGCATCGGCGCGGACAGGGATGGCAATGTCTGGGCGGTCGACGGTGACGCCAAAAATGGCAAGGGCATGCAGGTCACCAAGCTCAGCCCGGATGGCAAGGTCCTGATGACGCTCGGAAAGGCCGGCCAAGGTGCGGGCAGCGCGGCCCTGGACACATTCGATCAACCAACCGCCGTTGCCGTCGCGAGCAATGGCGACATCTTCGTTGCCGAAGGACACGGGCCGAAATTCGGCAATTCGCGCATCGTGAAATTCGACAGAAACGGGAAGTTCATCAAGACATTCGGCAAACTGGGTTCCGGCGATGGCGAATTGAAGGAGCCGCATGCGATCGCGCTCGATTCCCAAGACCGGCTGTTTGTCGCCGACCGCAACAACGCGCGAGTCGTCATATTCGACAAGGATGGCAAGTTCATCGCCGCGTGGAAGCAATTCGGCCGCCCAAGCGGGCTGTGGGTCGATCGGAACGACATGCTTTATACGGTCGATTCCCAATCCTC
This sequence comes from Micropepsaceae bacterium, assembly GCA_035631495.1. GTDB lineage: Bacteria > Pseudomonadota > Alphaproteobacteria > Micropepsales > Micropepsaceae > CAIYRG01. The sequence continues at coordinate 946 of DASQIQ010000378.1, read as the reverse complement.
GAACGATCCGAAAAGTCCGAACTACAATGGCGACTGCAAGATGGGCATCCGCATTGGCAGCGTGAAAGACGGGAAGGTTACGGCCTACATCCCGCCGCCGCCCGTGTCAGACCCGAAATTGCCGCCGCCGGAAGGCGTTACCGTCGATTCGCACGGCACGATCTACGCCGCCGCGCAGCAACAGAGCGACATCAAGAAATATGTGAGGAATTAGGCCCTCTTGGACCGTTACCAGCCCACCGCTTGTCCATCTTTGCGATGGTCGGAGCCTGCGCGGTAATAGCGGCCGACATCAAGCTTCGATGGGTCGGGTCCGGGCGTGACGAGAATCGCCTGGTAGCCGCCGACCTGGCCGCCATCGATCGATCGCACATTATGTCCCATGGCGCCGAGCTCTTTGCCGACCAATCCGTAGAGTTGCGATTCCAGCCCGAGAGTGTTGGCGACCTGGGCATGGCGGAAGCGCGCCATATCGGTTGCTGCCTGCAGGTTCGCGCCGAGTTCCAGCATGTTGACAAGCACCTGACCGTGGCCCTGCGCCTGCATGTCGCCCCCCATCAGCTGAAACGCCATCATGGGTTGTTGACCACGCATCACGAAGCCCGCTGACAACGTGTTGAAGGGCCGTTTGTGCGGCGCGATCGCGTTAGGGCTCTTGGGATCCAAGGTGAACAGCCCGCCGCGATTGTGCAGGATGAAGCCGTAACCGGGCACGGTCACGCCCGATCCAAAGCCCGAGTAATTGCTGTTGACCCAAGAGACCATGTTCCCCTCGCTATCGGCGGCGGAGAGCACGATGGTGTCGCCTGCGCCACTGTCTGCCACCGAGATGGGACCCGTGCGAGAGGCCCTGGCGGGATCGACCTTGCCGCACAGACTCTCGGCATAAGACTTCGATAGGAGCCTTTGAATCGGCACTTTGGAGAAGTTCGGGTCCGCGTTGTAA
>DASQIQ010000377.1:0-14554 GCA_035631495.1 Micropepsaceae bacterium | reverse complement strand
GTCAATTCGTCCGCCGGCTTGGCCGGGTCGGTCGGTGCGGCGGGCTTCACGGGCCGCGGAAGGGCCGCATTGATCGCGGCAAGGGGATCGGGAAGCGCGCCGGGCTTGGCCGCGGGCGGGCTCGCAGCAGGGGCTGGCTTCGCCGGAGCTGCCGCGGCAGGTGGTGTCGCAGGCGCATTCGTCGCGGCATTCGCGGTCAGGGCGATGCCGCCCGCTTTCAGAGCGAACAGAATGGCGCCGGTTCCGATCACGGCGCGAAGCAGCCCCACATCGGAACTCATCACCTGCGTCGATTTCCTGAAAATCTTCATCGCAGTCCTTTCAGCGCACGGCGCGGAATTTCTCGGCGAGAGTGGGCTGTGTTCGGGGCGTGGCATGGGCAGCATTGCCGGCGCGGACGCTTTCGATGCGCGCGGCGATGCGTTCGCCGGATGAGGTCAGAAGCGACAATTCATCGGCGAGTCCGCGCGCCGAGGAAAGCTTGCGCCCCAGGGATTCATCGGCGTCGTGCGCGGCGGCGCGCAATCCGGCCAGGCTCGCCTGCGCCGCGGTTACCGCGGCATTGAGCGCGCCCACGGCGCCTGAAAGGCTCTCTTGGTCGCCGCGCAAGTGACTCAAGCGGCGGTCGAGTCTGATGCAGTAGACCAGCGTCGCGGCGAGAAGGACGGCGAGCGTCACTTCGACAATGAGCGAAACAGGAAGCATAGCGATCATGGCGGTTCTCAATAAATATTCGTGCTGTCGGCGCGTTTGATGGCGCCTTCGATGCGTACAGCGACCGATGAGCCCATGCGTCCCATGCGGCCTTTGAGCAGCGGCACGCCGCCGCAACGCAGCTCGATCGGGGATTCGGGACCCGCGTTCAGCATGATGGTCTGGCCGACTTCCAGCTTCATGATGCGGTTGAGCGGCATAAGCTGCTCGTCGAGGATGGCGTTAATCTCTACGCGCGTAGACCATAGCTCGGTTGCAAGATGGCTTTCCCAGATGGAATCGCGGCCGAATTTCTCGCCCATGAATTGCTGCAGCAGCAGCTTGCGGATGGGTTCGAGCGTGGCATAAGGCAGCATCAGCTCGATGCGCCCGCCGCGATCCTCCATATCGATGCGAAGCTTGACCAGGATGGCGGCGTTCGCCGGACGCGCGATCGCCGCGAAGCGCGGGTTCGTTTCCAAGCGGTCCAGCGCAAAACTGACGGGGGCCAAGGGCTCGAAGGCCTGGCACATGTCGTTCATGATCACCTCGATCATGCGCTGCACCAGCGTGCGCTCGATGGTGGTGTAGGGCCGGCCCTCGATGCGCATGGCCGCGGTGCCGCGCCGTCCGCCCAACAGCACGTCGACAATGGAATAGATGAGATTGGAATCCACGGTGAAGAGCCCGTAATTGTCCAGTTCCTCGGCGCGAAAGACCGCAAGGATGGCGGGCAAGGGAATCGAATTCAAATAGTCACCGAAACGGATCGACGTGATGTTGTCCAGGCTCACCTCGACATTGTCCGAGGTGAAATTGCGCAACGAAGTCGTCATCAGGCGGACCAGCCGATCAAAGACGATCTCGAGCATCGGCAGGCGCTCATAGGACACCAGCGCCGAATTGACGATGGCGCGAATGCCCGATTTGTCCTGGGTCTCGTTTTCGCCGACGTCGAAGCCCAAAAGGGAATCGATCTCGTCCTGATTGAGGATGCGCTCTGTTGCCGCCCCTTTGGCGCCGTCGGCCCCGGCGCCCAGGGCTTCCCACTCAGCGCCAACGGCGCCTGCCGCGGCCTCTGGCGCGGGTTCGCCCTCGGGCGTTGCGCCCGGTTCTTCAGGATCGGCCATTTCGGTTCGCTTTCGTCACTGTATGATCATTTCCTTGAGCAGCACGTCGTGCACCGGCGTTGGTGCAACAGCGAGGTTCACCCGGCGCAAAAGCTCTTCCTTGAGTCGCATCACCCCGGCCGAACCGCGAATGTCCTCGACGCGCAATTCGCGTAAGTAAGTCTGAAACTGATCGATGATCCGGGGCAGTACCGGTTCGATGGCGGTCTTGGCTTCGGCTTTGTCGAGTTCGAGCGAGACCGAAAGCTTGAGAAAAGCCGGCGCCGAATCCGGCGTCTGAATATTCACGATGATATCGGGAATATCGAAGAAGGCGGCCGTCGCGGCCGGCAGATTTGCCGCTTGGGTCTGCACGCTCGCCTGGGCCGTTTCATCGGCGGTTTTCGGCTTTGGGGCGAGTAAATAATAGGCCGCGCCGCCACCCCCCAGCACCAACAGCAAGCCGCAAACGGCAATCAGCTGGAGTTTGCGCGGCAGCTTGAGAATTTTCAGGGGATTGGCGTAGCCGACGATTCCGAGGACTGGGCCCAGGATGCGGCCGACGATTCCGCTTTTCTTTTTTGGCGGCGCCGGCTCGGCTTCGCCTTCGCGAGCCTCCTCCTCCTCTTCGGGCGGAGCCGCCGCCTTGTCTTTCTTCGCCATGGATGCCTCGGCAGACCAACAAGAAACCCAGGTCCGAACTTAGGATCTGTTGGTTAAGGACTGGTTCCGCCTTAGGAAAAATTTGCCGCCCTTCTTAGGCTTTGTGCCGGGCGAGCCTTGCCGAGCGTGGCTCCGGCGAGCCGCGAAAACCCGAAGAATCCCTGTCTTTCGCTATGGCATGACGTGTGCACTCAAGTTCGGCGAAGGATCAAGGAGCGCCTCAGAAGGGGCGAGGTTTCGTGGAAAACAGTTTTCTCGTCGGTCTATCCCAACAAATGGCGACCAACCGCGCCATGGAAGTGATCGCTAACAATCTGGCGAATCTGTCCACGCCTGCGTTCAAGCGCGAAGCGATCGAGTTCCAGCAATTCATGGTTTCGGTTCCGGCGACGGAGACGGAGGGCGGCGATACCGTCAATGTCTCTTTCGTGCTGGATCGCGGGGTGACGCGCGATTTGTCCGATGGCCGCATGGACCAGACAGGCAACACGTTAGACCTTGCCATCACCGGCGCCGGCTATTTCGTGGTGCAAACCCCCAATGGCGAACGCTACACGCGCAACGGCCATTTCAGGCTCGACGATCAGGGCAATCTGGTCACCGAGGACGGTTTCCAAGTGCAGAGCGACGGCGGCGCCATCACGCTTCAGCCGCAGGACGGCGATCTTCAGGTGGCGGCCGACGGCACGGTCAGCACCAGACTCCAGCTTCTGGGAAAACTGCGCGTCGTCAGCTTTGCCAATGAGCGGACCCTGAAGAAGGTGGGCGGAGGTCTCTACGACGCGGGAGGGCAGACCGCGCAAGCCTCCACGGCGCGTGTGCACCAGGGCCTGGTCGAGCGGTCCAATGTCGAACCGGTGATCGAGATCGCCCACATGATCGAAGTGCTGCGCGCCTATCAGATGAGTTCGGATCTCACGAAATCCGGAGAAGATTTGCTGAAACAGGCGATCGAAAAACTCGGCGCCGTGCCGACGGCTTAGGGGAGTGTGAATCATGCGGGCAATGAGCATTGCGGCGACCGGCATGCTGGCGCAGCAGAACAATGTCGAAGTGATCGCGAACAATCTCGCGAATATGAACACCACCGCCTACAAGATGCAGCGGGCGGAGTTCCAGGATCTGCTTTATCAGAACATCGAACGGCCGGGCTCTGCCTCGGCCGATACGGGGGCAGTGTTACCGGCCGGGATTCAGATCGGCGTCGGCGTGCGCACTGCGGCGACCTACCGGATCACGGGCCAGGGCAATATCGCGACGACCGGCAATCCTTACGACCTCGCGGTCAATGGCAAGGGCTATTTCCACATCCAGATGCCGGACGGCACCGACGCCTACACCCGCGATGGCGCCTTTACCCTCTCGCCCGACGGCCAGATGGTCACCAGCAAGGGTTATGTGGTGGCGCCAGGTCTTTCCATTCCACAAGACGCGCTTTCGGTCACGGTGAATGCCGTAGGCCAGGTGCAGGTGATGATCGCCGGCCAAAGCTCTCCGCAAACCATAGGCCAGCTCGAGCTCGCGCGGTTTCCCAATGAGGGCGGCTTGCAAGCGATGGGCGAAAATCTCTTCACTGAGACGCTTGGGTCAGGCGCTGTATTGACCGGCCTTCCCGGTTCTCCGGGATTTGGCACGCTGCAACAGGGTTATCTCGAAACCTCGAACGTCAATGCGGTGCAGGAGATCACCGATCTCATCACTGCGCAGCGCGCCTATGAGATGAACTCCAAGGTCATCTCGGCGGCCGATCAGATGGAACAAATCACCTCCAAGATGAGTTGACGCCATGAGCATCCGCTTCGCACTTGCCATTGCCTTCTGCGTCGTCGCGTTCAGCGCTTTCGCGCAAGAATCCGCCGATCAGTTGGATGTCGTCGTTCCTGCTCACGATATTGCGCGCGGCGCAGTGCTCGCCGAGGGTGATCTGACCACAAAGAGCATCGCGGTGACGCGCGCCAATGATGGAATCGTCCGCAACGTGTCCGATGCGGCCGGCAGGGAAGCCAAGCGCGCTCTGCGCGCCGGCGAATTCTTGCGCAGCAGCGATCTCAAACGTCCAGCACTGGTCGCCAAGGGTTCCAATGTGACGATGGTGTTCGAAGCCCCGGGTATTCACCTGACGGCAGTTGGCCGCGCGCTCGCCGAGGGCGGCGAGGGGGACTCCATCGCCGTGCTCAATCCCACATCCTATCGTCAGGTCGTTGCGGTTGTAACGGCGCCCGGCACGGTGCGCGTCGGCCCAACGACTATGGCTCCCGCGACGATGAGCACAAAATCTCCCAAGGCAGTGGCCGCTGCGCGGCAATGACATAGAGGATCTTTCATGACCCGCCTTCTCAACACTCCATGCGTTGTGCTTGCATCGGCTTTGGCATTGGCCGCCTGCGCCAGCACGGTCGACAAGATCAAGCATATCGGCGATGCGCCCTCGCTCAGTCCGATCGCGGTGCCCCCAGGCATCGTCGGCGGCGCGCCGGTGCTGGTGCCCCAGCCATTGCCCGACGTCACGCCGCCGCAGGCGAACTCGCTCTGGCGAACGGGCTCGCGCAGCTTTTTCCGCGACCCCAGGGCCCAGAAGGTCGGCGATCTCATCACGGTGGAAATCGACATCGGCGACAAGGCGAAGATCGCCAATACCACGACGCGGACGACGACGGCATCCGAGAAGGCCAACGCGGCCAATCTCCTCGGCCTCGAAAGCCGGCTCAAGGGCATACTTCCCGATGCCGTCGATCCCGCGAATCTGGTGAATCTTGGCTCCGATTCGAACAATTCGGGCACCGGAACGGTAGACCGCTCGGAATCGATTACTTTGACCGTGGCTGCCGTGGTGAGTCAGGTGCTCCCCAATGGCAATCTGGTAATTCAAGGTCAGCAGGAAGTTCGCGTCAACAACGAGGTGCGCGTGCTTCAGGTCTCCGGCGTCGTGCGTCCGGAAGACATCTCCAACGCCAACATCATTAAGCACACGCAGATTGCCGAGGCGCGGATTTCGTATGGTGGCCGCGGCCAGATCACCGACGTGCAGCAGCCACGCTACGGTCAGCAATTCTTCGATATCATCTGGCCGTTCTGAATCCTTGATTGTCATGGCCGGCTTGATCCCCGCCTCCGCGGGGACGCCACCCAGCCGCCGCGCGCCCGCGCGGCGATTGAGTTTGACGATCATCTGGATGGCACGCTTTTGCGGGCCATGACACGAACTTTTGTGGGCAACGATACAGACGGGAACGGGTCAGTCGTCCCGATAGACGCGTTCGCGGCGCTCGTGGCGTTCCTGCGCCTCAACGGAGAGCGTCGCGATGGGACGCGCATCCAGCCGTTTCAAGGATATCGGCTCCCCGGTTTCCTCGCAGAAGCCGTAGGAACCGTCTTCCAGGCGTCGCAGCGCCGAATCGATCTTGGAGATCAGCTTGCGCTGGCGGTCGCGCGTGCGCAGCTCGAGCTGACGTTCCGCTTCGGTGGTGGCGCGATCGGCGAGATCGGCATTCGGCGTCGGTTCGGATTGAAGATTCTGGATGGTTTCTCTGCTCTCGCGCAGGATGTCTTCTTTCCATGCCACAAGCTTGCGGCGAAAATATTCGCGCTGCCGCTCGTTCATGAAAGGCTCTTCGTCCAATGGCCGGTAGCCGTGCGGCAAGTCGGTCGCCATGCATACTCCCTGTAAACGCGTGCCTTGCTTCGGCGGCGCGGTTATAGCGGCGGCCCGGTTCGCGGGCAAATGGAAAGAAAGTGTTGCGGATTAGTGACTTAAACCCGCGGCCGCTCGGCTTGCTCGAGCTTTGCCAGCTCGACTCGGGCGCGCAGATCGATCTCGTCCAGCACGACCTGGAGTTTCGGCTCGGCGAAGCTTTCCCGGCGCTTGGCGATGGCCATGGCCAAGCGGTTGAGCGTGGCACGCGGAATCCCCCCCGCCAGAAGCCCGTCGCGGAGCTCGTCAAGGAGCGTCAAAAGCTGTTCGCCATGATTAACGCCGCGGGTTCGGCTGTCGGGGGAATCTTCAATGCCCTGAAGGGCGAGGATGGTATCGACCGCGGCGATCGGGCCGCTTCCGGTCAAGGCCGCGGCTGTCTTGGCGTCCGCTATCTCTTCGGCAAATAAGCTCTTACCTTCGGTCCCGGTCGAACGCCCTGTTCGTTTCACGGATGAGGATTCGACTCTGCGGGTGGGATTGATTTCCAAAACACGACGCCTTTGTCCGGATCGCCTAACTTCTCGCGTTACGCTTAATAAGTTCCTAAACGCTCCTTCTAAGCGCTTCGGCCCCGGTGGTAGGGGTGGCCGGACAGAATCGTGAGCGCGCGATAGATCTGCTCAGCCAGCATGGCGCGCACCATCAGATGGGGCCAGGTCTGGGGGCCGAAAGCGAGGCCCTCTTGCGCGGCGTCCTTGAGACTGGGCGCGAGGCCATCGGGCCCTCCTATCAGGAACACCAGATCGCGGCAGCCACGGTCTCGCAGTCTCGCCAAGTGACTGGCGAAAGCTTCGCTGGAAAGAGCCCGCCCCGCCTCATCCAACGCCACGCGATGGGACGGCGCCGGCAGACGGCGCGCGAGCTTGGCGGCTTCCTCCTCCATGCGCTTTAGGGCGGAAGGCTCTCGCGAAACATCGGCGATAACGAAATCGAGCTTGGAAATGCCCAGTCTGGGCCCGAGAACCGCCGCGCGCTCCCAGAAGAGATCGCACAAACCCTGCTCCGCTGCGCCCCGGCCACGCCCCACGGCCGCGACGGTGATGCGCATGACTTAAGCGTTGGATCCGGCGTGCTCGGCTCTGCGGCGATGGCTCACTTCGTCCACCGACCACATGCCTTCGAGATCGTAATAGGCCCGCACTTCGCTGCGGAAAATATGCACCACCACGTCGCCGGCATCGATCAGCACCCAGTCGCCCTGCGGTAGGCCTTCGATTCGCGCGGTGCCATAACCCCATTCCTTGATCCGCCGCGCCAGATTCTCCGCCAAAGAGGCGACATGGCGAGCTGAACGCCCGGTCGCGACCACCAGCGCATCGGTGAGCGAAGACCGGCCCATGAGGTCGATCGTCACCAGATCTTCGGCCTTGTCGTCATCGAGGGAGGTTTGGATGCGGTCGAGCAAAGTGCGCTCGGGGGAAATATCGCTCGGGGGAGAACTCAGCTTTACGCTCGGCTTGCGGCTCAGGGTCGGCTCCTTGGTTAAGAGGTCCGGCTCGGCCGAGGCTTAGAGCGCGGAACGTCTTTGCCAGGTTCCCATCGCTGCCGCAGCTGAGCCACTCCTCGTTCACGGATATCATCCAACAACGCCAAACTACCACAGATGCGTCAGTTGCGCGAGGCGCGGTTTTTGCGCAAGAGCGTCGCGCTTGATGGGTTGCGGCGGCGGACATCGATCATCGTCCAGGCCGGGGGTGACATCACGGCAATGTGACGGTTTGGCGGCACATAGGCGGACCTAAAGCAGGTCGCAGCCTTGGACGACAGGGCGGTCAGGGCGGTGCCGGGCCGGGCGATGACCGTTACGGGCACGCTCGCGAAAATCTGCTGCCAATTCCGCCAGCGCGGAATTTGCAAGAGATTGTCGCTTCCCATCAACCAGACCAAACGCAGTTGCGGAAAACGCCGCTTCAGGGCGCGCAGCGTGTCGAGAGTAAATCGCGTTCCAAGCCGGCTTTCGATATCGGTGACGATAATTCGAGGATGGCGGTTGAAATGTTGGGCCGCCTGCAGCCGATCGGCGAGGCTCGCCATGCCGCGCGTATCTTTGAGCGGGTTCTGCGGGCTGACCAGCCACCACACATAATCGAGCCCGAGCTGTTTCAGGGCGAGTTCGCTCGCGTGCCGGTGACCCTCGTGTGCGGGATTGAAGGAGCCGCCCAAGAGCCCAATCCGCAATCCGCTCTCGACCGGCCCCGGCGGGGCGATCCAATCGCTCTTTGTACGGATATTCTTCACGTGTGTGCCCCGCCTCCGCGAGAGGGTGGAGGAACGGGTGGGCGCTTACGTCCGCGTCTGGCCGCTGCCGCGAACGACATATTTGAAAATCGTCAATTGCTCGACCCCGACCGGGCCGCGCGCATGGAGTTTGCCGGTGCCGATGCCGATCTCCGCGCCCATGCCGAACTCTCCACCATCGGCGAATTGCGTGGAAGCATTGTGCATCACGATCGCCGAATCGAGCGCGGAGAGAAACCGCTGCGCGGCGCCTGGGTCTTCGGTAACGATAGAATCGGTGTGCTGCGAGCCATAGGTGGCGATGTGGCGGATCGCGTCTTCCACGCCGGTGACGGCGCGCACCGCGACAATGGCGTCGAGATATTCGGTGCGCCAATCATCTTCCGTGGCGATCTTGGCGGCGGGATAGGCTGCGCGCACCGCATCATCGCCCCTGATCTCGCAGCCCGCCTTGGCGAGGTCGTCCAGGATCGGTTTCAGATGCGTTGTCAAAATGCCCTTGTCGATCAGCACCGTCTCGGTCGCACCGCACACTCCGGTGCGCCGCATTTTCCCGTTCAGCACCAGGGCGCGCGCCATGGCGAGATCGGCCTTCTCGTGCACATAGGTGTGACAGATGCCTTCGAGATGGGCGAGCACGGGAACACGGGCTTCGGATTGTACGCGCGCCACGAGACTCTTGCCGCCGCGCGGCACGATCATGTCGATGCTGCCGTTCAAGCCTACGAGCATATGTCCGACGGCGGCGCGATCTTTTGTCGGCACGAGTTGAATCGCGGCCGCAGGCAAGCCGGCAGCCTCAAGCCCTTCCACCAACGCCGCATGGATCGCGCGGCTGGAATGGAGCGATTCCGAACCGCCGCGCAGGATGACGACATTGCCCGATTTAAGGCAGAGCGCGCCGGCATCGGCGGTGACGTTGGGGCGGCTCTCATAGATGATGCCGATTACGCCTATTGGCGTGGAGACGCGGGCAATGTCCAAACCGTTCGGCCGTTGCCAGCGCGCGAGCTCTCGCCCGACCGGATCGGGGAGGTTCGCCACGTCGGCGACGGCTTGGGCTGTCGCTTCGATGCGTTTGTCATCCAACTTCAGGCGGTCCATCAGCGCCGGCGTCAGGTTGCGCGCGGCGCCCGCCCGCATGTCTTCCTCATTGGCGGCAAGGATTTGCGTTCTTGCCGCGCGGATCGCAGCCGCGGCAGCCGACAGCGCTTTATTCTTCTGTTCGGTTGAAGCCTCGCGCAAGGTCGCAGCCGCATCGCGCGCAGCGCGGCCCATGGCCTGCATCTCCGCTTCGAGCGTAGTCACATCCTTCGCCTGCACATTCATGGCATCAGGTCTCCACCGAATGGGTGAGCGCCAGATCGTCGCGATGGATCATCTCGTCTCGGCCACGATAGCCCAGAATGCTCTCGATTTCGACCGTGCGCCGTCCCACCAGCCGGCGCGCATCCTCGTCATTATAGGCGATGAGCCCGCGTGCGAGCTCACGCCCGTCTTCGCTCTTAACCAAAACCGCATCGCCGCGCTCGAAATGACCGGCGACGGATTTGACGCCCGCGGGAAGCAGACTCTTGCCTGAAAGAAGGGCGCGTTCGGCGCCGGGATCGATGATGATCGTGCCTTGCGCCGAGAGTCCGCCGGCGATCCAGCGCTTCTTGGCCTGCGCCGGGCTGACGCGCGGCACAAACAAAGTCGTGCGCTCGGCAGCCGCGATGCTGTGCAAAGGATGAACGATGTGGCCATTGGCGATGACGACTGCCGCGCCCGCGGAGGTCGCGATCTTCGCGGCGGCGATCTTGGATTGCATGCCACCTTTGCTCACGCCCGACACCGGGCCTTCGGCCATGCGCTCGATCTCGGGCGTGATGGCGCGAACCTCTGGGATGTGACGCGCGGAAGGATCGCGCTGCGGGTTTGCGGAATAGAGCCCGTCGATGTCGGAGAGAAGCACCAGCATGTCCGCTTCCAGCATCGAAGCCACCCGGGCCGCCAAGCGGTCATTGTCGCCATAACGGATCTCCGCCGTGGCGACGGTATCGTTCTCATTGATGACGGGAACCGCACCGAGTCCCAGCAAGGTTGTCAGTGTCTCGCGCGCATTGAGATAGCGCCGGCGCTCTTCGGTGTCTTCCAAGGTCAGAAGAATCTGCGCCACCTGAATGTCGTGGCCATGGAATGCATCGACATAGGCCTGCGCAAGCCGAACCTGACCGACGGCGGCCGCGGCCTGACTTTCTTCCAGGCGCAGCGCGCCCGATTTCAGCTTCAGCGCGCGCCGGCCCAACGCAATGGCGCCGGAAGAAACGACGATGACTTCCTTCTTCGCCTGTTTCAGCGCCGCAACATCTGCGGCAAGGCTCGCCAGCCAGTCGCGTTTGAATGCACCGGCCGCGGAATCGACGAGCAAGGTCGAGCCGACCTTGACCACAATACGCTTCGCGCCGGCGAGATGATCCGTCACGGCGCCCAGCTCCGCCTGGGTTCCGATCTGACACGGGTCTTCGAGCGGCCCGCTTCGATTTTTCGGGCAAGCGCGCGCAGGACATCATCGACGCCCTCGCCGCTGACGCCGGACATGACGAATACATCATGCCCCACCGCCTTGCTCAGAGCGGCGCGTTTGCGCGCGAGCGCCGTTTTGGGAATCGCGTCGCACTTGTTGAGCACGACGATCTCGGATTTGCCGCCAAGCCCGTGGCCGTAGGATTCGAGTTCCGTGCGGATCGTCCGGTAGGCGCGGACAATCTCCGATTGCGTGCCGTCGATCAGATGCAGGACCACGCTGGTGCGCTCGGCATGGCCGAGAAAGCGCGTGCCCAGGCCGGCACCCTCATGAGCGCCCTCGATGAGCCCCGGCAAATCCGCCACCAGGAAATCGCAGCCGGTTATGCGCACCATGCCGAGCTGCGGATTGAGCGTGGTGAAAGGATAGTCGGCGATCTTCGGCCGCGCCGAGGAGACACGCGCCAGAAAGGTCGATTTGCCGGCGTTGGGAAGGCCAATCAGCCCGACATCGGCGATCAGTTTCAGCCGCAGCCAGATGGTCTTCTCTTCGCCCGGCTGGCCGGGATTGGCATGGCGCGGCGCCTGATTGGTCGAGCTCTTGAAATGGGCATTGCCGAAGCCGCCATTGCCGCCCCTTAAGATGCGGACGCGCGCGCCAGGCTGGGCGAGATCGGCGATCAGGGTCTCGTTGTCTTCCTCATAAAGTTGCGTTCCGACCGGCACTTTCAGAATCGCGTCCGGACCGTTGGCGCCCGCCATGTCCTTGCCCATCCCGGGACCGCCGCTTTTGGCCGTGACGTGCTGCTGAAAGCGGTAGTCGATGAGCGTATTGAGGTTCTCCACCGCTTCCACCCACACATCGCCCCCATTGCCGCCATCGCCGCCATTGGGACCGCCATATTCGATGAATTTCTCGCGGCGGAACGAGATGCAGCCATTCCCGCCATTGCCGGAGCGGATATAGACCTTGGCCTGGTCGAGGAACTTCATGGGATGGCTTTCCGAAGCTCATAGTCGGCGCGCTTCAGCACGACCTTATGACAGAACACATCGGTCCCGCGCGAGAGGCAGGAACGTTCGTCGTTACCGTCCGGCACGCAGCCGAGTTTTGCCAGCACCCGCCCCGAGGCCGGATTGTCGTGAAACCAGCCCGCACCGAGCTGCTCCGCGCCCAGTTCGTCAAAAGCGAAGGCAATCAGCCGGCTCGCGGCTTCGGTGGCATAGCCCTGGCCCCAATAGGGCTTACCCCGCCAGTAGCCGAATTCCCAATTCCGCGCTGGATCGAGCCCGCAGGTGCCGATATAGGCGGCAGGCGCCTTGCGCAGAATCGCGAACGCCAGATCCTCGCCGCTCGCCCAGCCATGTGCGGCGCTGACGATGAAGGCCGAGGCGTCATCCTCCGTATACGGATGAGGCACGCGCGAGAGGTTCTTTGCCACGTCGAAATCCTTCAGCAGCGGAACAAAATGGCTGATGTCCGCCGCGCGTGGCGGGCGCAAGAGCAGCCGCCCGGTTTGCAGAATGACAGACATGTTTCCCCTTGCGAATGCGCCGAGGGAGAAACAAAAAGGGAGATGGCGACCCATCTCCCTCGCAAAACTTCGAGGCCGCCATCTGTGGCGGCCTATGCTTTCAGCCGCCTATTCCGCTGCTTCCGATACCGGCATCACGGACACATAGGTGCGCCGCTTGAGGCCTTGCTTGAACACGACCCGTCCGCCGATCTTGGCGAACAGAGTGTGGTCTTTGCCCATCGCGACATTGGTGCCCGCATGCACCGTCGTGCCGCGTTGTCGCATGATGATATTGCCCGGAAGCACGATCTCTCCGCCGTAGCGCTTGACCCCGAGCCGCTGGCTATTGGAGTCGCGACCGTTGCGCGAAGACCCGCCTGCTTTCTTGTGTGCCATGACAATCGTTCCCTAAGACACAGTGATACAGGCGTGCGTCAGCCCGCCGAAATGGAATTGATCTTCACACGCGTCAGAAGCTGACGATGACCGCGTTTGCGGTGCGTATTCTTGCGCCGCTTCTTCTTGAAAGCGACGACTTTCGGCGCCCGATCCTGCGCCACGATTTCCGCGGCGACGGAGGCGCCGGACAGCAGCGGCGCGCCGATTTTGGAGCCTGCCACCAGGACCTCGGAGAAAGTAATCGAAGCGCCCGCCTCGCCGGGAAGGCGTTCGATCTCGAGCACGTCGCCGGGCGCGACCCTATATTGCTTGCCGCCGGTGCGGATGACCGCGAACATGGAGTTACCCTTACAGCCAAACATGAAAACCGCCGAAACCGTCGGGTTTCGCGGAAAAGGTTGGGCAATATAGCCACGGACTTTTCGCAGTCAACCCTAGGGTGGGCTCTTGCCAGCAAGAGACGAGGCGTCTACGCCCAAATCATGTCCGCTTTGCTCGACCGGCTCTATCATCTGCACTGGGTCACGCAGGACGTGGCGCGTTGCGCCCAGCCATATCTCGGCTTTTACCGCGGGTTTCTGCGCCCCCATGGTTTCAAGAGCCTGATAAACTTGCGCGGCGAGAATGCCGATTTCGCCTGGTGGCGGACGGAAAAGCGAGTAGCCCAAGAACTCGGCATCGCTCATTTCGATGTGAAATTGTCTTCGCGAAACCTCCCCTCCCGTTCGGGTCTTGCGAGGCTGTTTGCGGCCTTCGAACAGGCGCGCACGCCCATCCTTCTCAAATGCAGCGGCGGCCAGGACCGCACCGGTCTCGCAGCCGCATTATATGTTCTGCAAGCCGAGGGCTCGGCGGCACTGCCGGAGGCCGAGAACCAGTTCGCACTGTGGCCTTATCTGCACTGGCCCAAAGCCTATCAGCTCTGGCTGCGGGAATTTCCCGCCTATGCCTTGGCGGAGGCACAAGGGATGCCCTTGGGACAATGGGCGCAGACACGCTACGACGCCAAAGCATTCGCCGCCTTTCTTGGGGCCAAGGGCCTTTCGCACAGTTTCCGGGCGTTCCAGGCCGAGACTTAAGATGGTCACCAGATTGGATGTGGCGCCAGGCGTCGTCTATTGGCCGGAGTTTTTCGCTCCCGCCGAACAGGCCGTGCTGCTCAAGGACGTCTTGGCGCGGGTCGCGGAGGCGCCGTTGTATCACCCAACCATGCCTGGTTCGGGCAAGCCTTTATCGGTTGAGATGACCAATTTCGGTCCGCTGGGCTGGATCACCGATCAAATCAAGGGTTACCGCTACGAGCCATCCCACCCGGTCACGGGTGCGCCCTGGCCGGAAATCCCAAGCGATCTCCTCACCCTCTGGAGCGATGCCACGGGCTATCCCGCGCTGCCCGAAGCTTGTCTCGTCAATTTCTACGGTGCCGACGCGCGCATGGGTTTGCACCGTGACCAGGACGAAGAGCCGAGGAATGCACCCGTCCTTTCCGTCTCCCTGGGAGATACCGCCCTGTTCCGCTTCGGCGGGCCCACGCGCCGCCACCCCACCAGAACGCTCAAGCTTGCGTCAGGCGATGTGCTGATGTTCGGCGGCCCGGCCCGTCTGATGTATCACGGCGTTGACCGTATCCAGGCAGGGACCTCCGGGCTTCTGCCCAGAGGTGGGCGGATCAATCTGACTTTGCGCCGCGTGACGCCAGAGATGGTTAACATGCGGCACAAAAGAAGCGGCCGGTT
>DASQIQ010000376.1:0-2703 GCA_035631495.1 Micropepsaceae bacterium | reverse complement strand
TCGATCATGGGATGGGCGTGGACGTGGAATCGCGCGCCGCCAAGGCGCGCGGCAAGGGCTTCATCATGGTGTCGGGTCATCTGGCGAATTGGGAGATCATGCCCATCGTCGGCCGGGAATATGGCTTCAGCGGCGGCGTCGTGGTGCGTCCGGCGAACAACCCTTACGTCAATCGCTGGCTGGATAGGGTGCGCTCCCGCACGGGCATGAAAGAACAGATAGCCAAGGGCGCTTCCGGAACGCGGCGCGCGTTCTCCCTTCTGCGCAGAGGCGAAGCGCTGTGCCTGCTGGTGGATCAGCGCGCGAGCGAAGGCATTCCGGTTCCGTTTTTTGGACGGGATGCATTTACCACGCCCGCGCCGGCCGCGCTGGCGCTGAAGCTCGGCGCGGTGATCCTACCCATCTCGAACCATCGCCTTGGCGGCGCGCGATTCCACGTCCACGCCCATCCCATGATCGAGCCGCCAAACACCGGCGATTCCGCCAAGGATCTCATCGAACTGACCGCGGCGATCACCCGCTTCATCGAAGAGCGTGTCCGCGAATACCCCGGCGAATGGCTGTGGATTCACAAGCGCTGGGTGGAC
Source organism: Micropepsaceae bacterium (assembly GCA_035631495.1). GTDB lineage: Bacteria > Pseudomonadota > Alphaproteobacteria > Micropepsales > Micropepsaceae > CAIYRG01. Next base: position 2,116 of record DASQIQ010000376.1, on the reverse strand, counting down.
AAGAACGCGCCGCTCAGAAAGCGCGCTCAAGCGCTCGCGCCGACTATCGGTTCGTGAGGCCTTTTTCCTGCAGGCGTTTCAATGCAGCCGCGGGGCCTGCATAGGCTTCCTGCAAATCGACACTCCAATAGCGCAACGCCTCTAAGGGAATCCTCGTCCCCGTGACCGCGCAGACCACATAGGTTCCCGGCGTGATCACGCGGTATTCGCCGTCGAGATATTGCAGGGCGGCGGGCCGGCCGCCGATATCGCGTTCGAATTGGTTCATGGGCGGAGTGTAACGCGCGGGGCGTTCAAAAACCAAGCGCTTCTCAGAACAGGCCGCCTAGAACAGATCACCCTGGCCTTTGAGCTTGAAAATCCCCCGTCTGGGCGGGCGGATCACAGGCGCCCCGACGCCGGTGGCCTTCACTTCGCCATCGGCGAACGTCAGCGTCAGCGCATTTCCCGGCTTTACAGCCGAAGCGTGGCGTTTGATGACATCGTCCGCTCCGCGCACGAGCACAAAGCCACGCGCCAGCACCGCCCGGTAGCTGAGAGTCTCGAGCACGCGCGAGGATGTTTCGAGGCTGGCCTGCGCGCGCCGCACGCGGTGGCGGAAGGCGCGGATCAGCCGGGCGTCGAGGTCCGCTACGGATTCGCGCGCCTGTTGAATTTCCGCACTTACGATGCGTGGACGCATCAGCGCCGAGGCCCGCGCAAAGCGCGCCTTATGGCGCTGCAAATTCTGAAACAAAGCGCCCCTAAGGCGGCCCGAGCTTGCATCGAAACGCTGCCGCGGCAGAGCGAAGAGGGAGTCGGGCCGAGGAAGCGCACGCGCCAAGGCCTGCACCTGCCGGCGCTGACGCTCCATCAGCCGCGCAACACCGCGCAGCAGACGCTGATGCAGTGCAAGCAACGTTTCCACGCAGTCGCGCAACACCGGCACGGCCATCTCGGCCGCCGCCGTCGGGGTGGGGGCGCGCCGGTCCGCAGAAAAATCGATCAGCGTCGTGTCGGTTTCATGGCCCACCGCGGAAATCAGCGGGATGACCGATTCGGCAGCCGCCCGTACCACGGCCTCGTCGCTGAAAGCGAGCAGGTCCTCGAAGGAGCCACCGCCGCGAGCGACGATCAGAACGTCGGGACGCGGAATCACGCCGCCCTCGGGCAGTGCGTTGAAGCCGCGAATCGCCGCCGCGATTTCACCGGCCGCCTTCTCGCCCTGCACATTGACCGGCCACAAGAGAACCCGCCGAGGGCAACGATCCGAAAGGCGGTGCATGATGTCGCGAATCACCGCCCCCGTCGGCGAAGTCACCACGCCGACGATGCGGGGGAGAAACGGTATCGTCTTCTTGCGGGCGGGATCGAACAGACCTTCTGCGGCAAGCTTTTTCTTGCGCAGCTCCAGCATCGCCATCAGCGCGCCGAGCCCGGCAAGCTCCATCTCCTCGACGACGATCTGATATTTGGATTGGCTCTGGAAGGTGGTGAGGCGGCCCGTAACGACGACCTCCAGCCCCTGTTCGGGCTTCACCTTGAGGCGGGCGGCGTTGCCCTTCCAGACCACGGCGGAAAGCACCGAGCGGTCGTCCTTGAGATCGAAGTAGCAATGCCCGCTGGAATGCCGCGACACGCGTGAGAGTTCGCCTTTCACCCGCACATAGGCAAAGGCATCCTCCACGGTGCGCTTCAAGAGGTTGGAAAGCTCGCTGACCGTGAATTCGCGCAGATTGCCGGTTCGCGCCGGTGTCTCGACAGGATCGTTCAAAGGGGTTTCGTCCGTCATGCGGCGATGATACAGCCCATTCCTGATCGTGGTATGGCGAATTTCGGATTCGCCACACTAGCGGGGGAACGCGGGTTTGAACATTCTTCTGGTCGGATCGGGTGGCCGCGAACATGCGCTTGCTTGGGCGCTTGCTGCCAGCCCCCTGCTCTCGCGGCTTTATTGCGCGCCCGGGAATCCGGGAATGGCTGAACTCGCAGAATGCGTCGCCATCGATGCGATGGATTTGGATGGGATTGTCCGCTTCGCCAAGGAGAAGCAAATCGATTTCGTCGTGATCGGGCCCGAAGCACCGCTGACCGCGGGCCTTGCGGACCGTTTGGAAACGGCCGGGATAAAAGCGCT
>DASQIQ010000375.1:0-8321 GCA_035631495.1 Micropepsaceae bacterium | reverse complement strand
CCAGTTGAACGCAGATTCGTATGGGTTTCCCTTTTGAACATGAGTCTCGGATCCCGCGAAGACGCCCCGCCGCTGACGCCCGTTGTCGCCCCGTGGCCAGGGCTCGGCACTCTGGCAGGCATCATCGCCAGCCCTGGTTTTTCCATCGCGGTGGTGAGCGGTTTGATGCTTGGCCTTGTCATGCTTCCGGCCGGCAACAGAGGGCCGGGCGCCCTCATTGCCCTGGGAGCCTTATGCATCGCGGGGCTGACGGCGCGTTGGGCCCTCGCAATGCAGACGCGCGTCGAGGAACTGCAGCAGCAATTGCTGGATGAGGCCAGCTACCACGCCTTTGTCGATGCGGCGGTCGAGGGATTTTTCCGCACCACGCGTGGTGGAGCTTATCTGATTGTGAACCCGGCCCTGGCGCAGATTTACGGCTATGAGTCGCCCGAGCAATTGCAGAAGGAAATCACCGACATCGCCCAGTCCGTTTATCTGGATCCGAACCGGCGCGGCGAATTTTTGACGCTCATGTCGCAGGACGGGATTGTCACCGATTTCATTTCGCAGATTCGCCGCCGCGATGGTTCCATCATCTGGATCGTCGAAAATGCGCGCACGGTTACCGACGCCGATGGGCAGTTCCTATTTTATGAAGGCACCGTCGAAGACATCACCCAGCAGCGTGAATCCGAAGACGCGACGCGGCGTGCCCTCATCGAGACCCAGGAGGCCGTGCGCGCCAAAGCGGCATTTCTCGCCGCCATGAGCCATGAGCTCAAGACTCCGCTGAACGCCATTCTGGGTTTTTCCGATTTGATCCAGCAGGAGCTCTTCGGTCCCATAGGTGAGCCGCGCTATCGCTCCTACATCGCCGATATCTACGTGAATGGCCAGCATCTGCTCGCCAAGATCAACGACATTTTGGATCTCTCACGCATCGAAGGCCGCCTTATCGAAATGGACGAGCACGCCGTTTCTATCCACGAATCCGTCGCCGCCGCCTGCGATATGGTCAAGAATGCCAGAGCCGAAGCACCGCCGATCGACATTCAGATTCCCGCCGACATGAAGTTGCTCAAGGCAGACCCGCTGCGCCTGCAGCAGGTTCTCGCCCATCTGCTGTCCAATGCGGCAAAATTCACTCCGCGCGAGGGACGCATCGAGATCAGGTCGCTGCTGTCAAGCGAGCGGGGCATCGTCATCACGATCACCGATACGGGCATCGGAATGGAGCCGGACCGCATTGCTCACGCGCTCGAGCCCTTCAAGCAACTCGACAGCCGGCTCGCGCGGCGCTTCGAAGGCGTGGGCCTCGCTTTGCCCCTCGCCAATGCGCTTGTACAATTGCATGAGGGGCGGCTTTCGATTCTGAGCGCGCCCGGCAAAGGCACCACCGTGACGGTCGAGTTTCCCCCGGAACGCACGGTCGCGGCGCGTGCTGCGGCCTGAACTCTCGCCCTGAGCGCATCGCTGCGCTACATCTGAGCGATGCGCGCGAACGGCAAGAAGGCCTTGGTCCTGTTCTCGGGCGGGCAGGATTCCACCACCTGTCTCGCCTGGGCGCTGCGCGAATTCGCCGCCGTGGAGACTTTGGGTTTCGCCTATGGGCAGCGCCATCGGAACGAGCTTGACGCGCGCCCGGGGATTCTCGAGCGGCTTGGGAGTGAGTTTCCCGCGTGGCGTGAAACATTGGGCGAAGATCATCTGCTGTCACTGGATGTGCTTTCCCAAATCGGCGGCTCGGCGCTTACCGACGATGTAGAAATCGCCATGCGTGCGGACGGGCTGCCGACGAGTTTCGTTCCGGGGCGTAATCTGATGTTCTTGACGGCAGCAGCCGCGCTTGGCACGCGCCGCGGCATTTATGATCTCGTCGGCGGCATGTGCGAGACCGATTACTCCGGCTATCCCGATTGCCGCGCCGAAACCATCGAAGCGATGCAGAAGGCGCTCACGCTGGGCTTCGCGGAAGAATTTATTGTGCACACGCCACTGATGAGAATCGATAAGTGCGAGACCTGGCGCCTGGCCGAAGAGCTCGGAGGCGCGAAGCTGGTGCGGCTCATCGTGGAAGACACCGTCACCTGCTATGAGGGTGACCGCACGCGCCGGCATGATTGGGGCTATGGCTGCGGCGTTTGCCCCGCATGCCGGTTGCGCAGCGCAGGCTATGCGCGCTATCGCGGGAAAGCGGCATGACCTATCAGATCAAGGAAATCTATTACACGCTGCAAGGAGAAGGCGCGCGCGCCGGACGCGCCGCGGTATTCCTGCGCTTCGCGGGATGCAATCTGTGGAGCGGCCGGGAAGAAGACCGCTCGAGCGCGACATGCCAATTCTGCGACACCGATTTTGTCGGCACGGGAGGGCCGGGCGGAGGGAAATTTGCGAATGCCGATGCCCTGGCCGCTGCGGTGGCCGGGAAATGGCCTATGCGGGGCGGCAAGCCCTATGTTGTGTGCACCGGCGGCGAGCCCTTGCTGCAGCTCGATGCACTCCTGATCGAGGCGTTGCACGGCGCCGGCTTCGAAATCGGCATCGAAACCAACGGCACGCTGCTGCCGCTTCCGGGAATCGACTGGATCTGCGTCAGTCCCAAGGCGGGCGCCGAACTCGTCCTCAAAACCGGAAATGAGCTCAAGCTGATCTATCCGCAACCCGGTGCCGAGCCCAAGAATTACTCGGACCTCGCATTTGCGCATTTCTTCCTGCAGCCAATGGACAGTCCGGCACGCGTGGCAAACACCGCCGCGGCCGCGGCCTATTGCCTGGCTCATCCCCAATGGCGCCTCAGCCTCCAAACCCACAAGCTCATCGGAATTCCGTAAGTCTTTGAGGGCCAAGCTCTTGACGGCAAGGGCAGGGGGGCTCTAAGGCCCGCCCCCATGAATAGAGCCAAAACCGAGATCACACAGCAATTCGGCTTCGACGCCGCGCACTTTCTGGAAGATGCGCCGTCGGGAGCGAACCGGCGCATGCATGGCCACAGTTTCTATGCCGAGGTGACGCTGGCCGGCCAACCGGACCCGCTCATGGGCTGGGTCCGCGATTTCAACGAAGTGAACGCGGTGCTGGCCACGATTCGGGGCGAACTGGATCATCAGCTGCTCAACGACATCACCGGCCTCGGCGCTCCGACACTGGAGAATCTTGCGCGGCATATTTTCAAAGAGGCCAAAGCCCGGATGCCGGAAGTCTGCCGCGTTCGCTTGTCGCGGCCCTCTTCGGGACAATCCTGCGTCTATGAGGAAGGCTGAGCATGGCGCGGAGCAAGACGCCGCTGCAGCTCGGCCGTCCGGTTCCGATACCGGCATCCCCCAAAGAGGCGGTGCTCGATGCGGTGGTGAACCCGCATGCCGGTGAGGATTATGTGGTGCGATTCACCGCGCCGGAATTCACCACGCTATGTCCGATCACGGGGCAGCCGGATTTCGCGCATTTCGTCATCGACTACTGTCCGGCGAAGACCCTCATCGAATCAAAATCGCTGAAGCTGTACCTCGCGAGTTTCCGCAACATCGCGGCCTTCCACGAAGACTGCACCGTTGCAATCGGCAAGCGAGTTGTCGCGGCGATCAAGCCAAAATATCTGCGCATCGCCGGCTTCTGGTATCCGCGTGGCGGAATTCCGATCGACGTGTTCTGGCAGACCGGCCGGCTCCCGAAGGAGGTCTGGCTCCCAGATATCGAGGTCGAGCCCTATCGCGGGCGCGGTTGAGCAGCGAGTGCCGCGCACGCCGCGTGGCGGGGGCAGCTCACGATGTGATCGTTCACCATGCCGACCGCCTGCGCGAAGGCATAGACAATCACCGGCCCGCAAAATTTGAAGCCGCGGCTCTTTAGCTCTTTGGCCAATTTCTCGCTCATCTCGGTCTTCGCCGGGATGTCGCCCATGCCCTTCAAGCGATTCACTTTCTGCCGTCCGTCGACATGTTTCCAGATGAGCTCGGAGAAGCCACCTGGTTCCTTGTCCATGATGTCCAGCCAGAGACGCGCGCCGCTGATCGCCGCGTCGATCTTGAGGCGGCTTCTGATGATCCCGGCATCGTTCATCAACCGCGCAATGTCCCGCGCGCCGAAACGCGCCACGCGCTCGGGACGGAATCCTTCGAAGGCGCGGCGGAAATTCTCGCGCTTACGCAGGATGGTGATCCAGGACAGCCCCGCCTGGAAGCCATCGAGCACAAGTTTCTCGTAAAGCGCGCGGTCGTCATATTCCGGTACGCCCCATTCCTCATCGTGATAGGCGCGATAGAGCGGGTCTTCGCCCGGCCAAGGACAGGATTTGATCGCGGCGGACATCAGAGTTTCAACCAATCGGGTTTGCGCAAAATCACTTGCCGGCCCTCCGCGATGATCGCGGCTTGTTTCCCTTGCGCATCTTCGAGCCGGTCGAGCCGTACCAGCGCCAAGGCATGGCCGTCCTTTCCCGTGGCGAGAGTTCCCACCTCCCGTCCCCCCGCCTCGAGCGGCGTGCCAAAAGCAATCTCGCCGGGGATGTCCGCGATGAGAAAGCGTTTTCGCGCGCTGGCGCGATGTTTCATGCGCGCCGTCACTTCCTGGCCGACATAGCAGCCTTTCTTGAAACTGACGCCCATGAGTTCCTCGAACCCCGCGTCCAAAGCGAAGACCTGATCGGAAGGAATATCGGCGCTGTCCGGAACGCCAAGCTTCAGGCGATGCGCATCGTAATCGCCCGGGGCCATGTCGCGGGTTGCGTTCGCAAGGGCGGTTTTGCTCCCGATTGCGCGAAAGCCGAGATCGCCAAGGCGCGGATCGGGATAGAGGATCGCGTCCCCTTCCACGGCGATCGTGCTGCCATTATTCCACATGGCGGCCACGGCAAGGTCCGGCCGGGCAGAGATGTCGAGTTTCGCACGAAGCCGGTAAAGCGTCAGGCGCTTGACGAGATCGCCGGCTTGCGACGCCGCGCAATCGATGAGCCAGCTTTTCTCGCCATTGGCCACAACAAAGAAATCGAACAGGATTTTTCCCTGCGGCGTCAGCAGCGCAGCATAGATCGCGTGGCCCTCGCGGCACGCGCCCATGTCGTTGGTGATCAGACCTTGCAGAAAATCGCCAGCCTCGCCCCCGGCGAGCACGATGACGGCGCGATTCTGCAAAATAGACGCGTAGACCATGAAATCTCACCTAGGCCGACTTGCCATATATAGGCAAGTGGTTGCCAAGCTTGGAGGCGCCGTCGTACTCCTGCCCAGTCTCGAAGCAGGATACGGAACCTGAAAATCCTAACCGTAATGGCGGGAGCATCCGTGGGTGGTGCCGAGACGTTTTTCGTCACCCTGACATTGGCGCTGTCGCGCGCGGGGCTTGATGTGCGCTCGGTCCTGAAGCCCAATGCCTTGCGGGAGCGGGCTTTGAAGGAGGGCGGCATCGCCTATGAGACAGCTTCGTTCCGCACCCCTATCGATTTCACCACGGCAAGAAAATTGCGGGCCGTCGGGCAAAGCTTTCGCCCCGATATCGCTCTTGCCTTCGCCGGGCGGGCAGCATCTTTCATGCCGCGCGGCATCTGCGTTCTCATCGGAAGGCTCGGCGGCTATTACAATCTCAAGAACTTTACGGCTTGCGATTATCTCGTGTGCAACGCGCCAGATCTGGTGCGCTACGTGACCGAAGGCGGCTGGCCGGCATCGAAGGTGTTTCTCATTCCCAACTTCGCCGCGGTGCCGGATGCGCCGCCCCTCGACCGGGCTGAGTTCGGAACGCCCCAAGAAGCGCCGCTCGCGGTCGCCCTGGGCCGGCTGCATCCCAATAAGGGTCTCGATGTGCTGATCGGCGCTGCCGCGCGTATTCCAGAGCTTTTCGTCTGGATTGCGGGGGAGGGTCCCGAGCGCGCCAAGCTGGAACATCTCGCGCGCCAGCTCGGTGTCGGGACCCGGGTCAAATTCCTCGGCTGGCGGGAAGACCGCGCGGCGCTCTATCGGGCGGCCGATCTTTGCGTCTATCCCTCGCGCGAAGAGCCTTTTGGCAATGTTGTCGTCGAGGCGTGGTCCGTCGGCACGCCCATCGTGACGACGGCGAGCACCGGTCCCGCCTGGCTGGTGCGCAAGGACGAGGATGCGATCCTCACGCCGGTCGACGATGTCGAAGCCCTGGCGGCCGGAATCCGCAGTGTCCTGGCCTCGAAGCCGCTCGCGGAACGCCTCGTTGCGGCAGGCCGGCGCCGCATATCGGAAGAATTTTCGGAAAAGCCCATAGTCCGGCGCTACATCGATCTGTTCGAGAAAGTGCGTCACTGATGTGCGGCATCGCGGGCGTCATGACGGCAGACGGCTCCCAGCCGAGCACCGCCGTGTTGGATGGTTTACTGCGCGCGCTTGCCCATCGTGGCCCGGACGGAGAAGGGCGCTATGCCGCGCTTGGCGTGGGACTGGTGCAGACGCGCCTTGCCATTATCGATCTTTCCACCGGCGATCAGCCGCTTTATGGCCGCCAAGGCACCGCGCTCGTCGCCAATGGCGAGATCTACAATTACATCGAGCTGAAACGCGATTCTGCGCCGGCTGCGTTCAAGACGAACTCCGATTGCGAAGTGCCCCTGGCGACCTACGCAAGCGCCGGCGCCGACTTTGCCCAGCCGCTGCGCGGCATGTATGCCATCGCCCTGCATGACGCACGCGACCGGGCGCTTTATCTCGCGCGCGATCCATTCGGCATCAAACCGCTTTATTATGCGGAATATCCTGAGGGGATGATCTTCGCTTCCGAGCTCCAGGCTCTGTTGAAGACAGGTCTGGTCAAACCGAAGGTGCGCCCCGAGGCGGCGAGCGAATTGGTGCAGCTCCAGTTCATCACGGGGCGCAGCACGATTTTCGAAAACATCTTTCGGGTCGCACCGGGCGAGACGTTGAGCCTGCGTGGCGGACGCATCGTCGGCCGCCGGCAGAAGCCGGCACTGCCCGCGGGAGGAACTCTCGAGCTCGACGAGGCCGAAGCACTCAAACGTCTCGACGCTGCGCTCATGGACAGCGTCATGGTGCATCAACGCTCGGACGTGCCCTATGGGATGTTCCTGTCCGGCGGCGTGGATTCCTCCGCGATACTCGCCTGCATGGCGAGGCTGAACGATAAGCCGGTGCGCGCTTTCACCGCGGGTTTTCCCGGCACCGCTGCTGCCGACGAACGCGAATCCGCCAAGCGCGTGGCCAAGGCCGCCGGCGCGGAACACATTGAAATCGCCGTCACCGAAGGTGATTTCTGGCGACATGTGCCGGCCATCGCCGCCGCCATGGACGATCCGGCCGCCGATTACGCGATCCTTCCGACATTTCTGTTGGCGGCGGAAGCGGCCAAGGAGCTGAAAGTCGTCCTCACGGGCGAAGGGGGCGACGAACTCTTGGCCGGATATGGCCGTTACCGCAGCGCGTTGCGTTCGCCCTTGCTGGGGGGACGGCCGATGCGCCGGCGCGGCTTCCTGGATGGGCTCGGCGTGCTGCGCGATTCCTCTCGCCATTGGCGAGCTGGAATCTCCGCCGGCGAACGGCGCTTGGCCGCCGGCGAGATGACGCGGCTGCAGCAGGCGCAGGCGCTCGATTGCGCCGATTGGCTTCCCAACGATCTGCTGCTGAAACTTGACCGGTGCCTGATGGCGCATGGGCTCGAGGGCCGCACACCTCTGCTCGATCCCGTTGTCGCGGATATTGCGTTCAAGCTTCCCGATGGGCTCAAGATCGCCGGGCGAAAGGGCAAATATCTGTTGCGCCGGTGGCTCGAACTGGCGCTACCGGCTGCCGATCCGTTTTCCGAGAAGCGGGGCTTCACCGTGCCGGTGGCGGAATGGATACGCCCGCGCGCGCATCATCTGGCGGCGCTCCTCGCGCAATCGGCCGGCTTGAGCGAGATATGCGTACCGGAAAAGGTCGGGGCGCTTTTTGATGCATTCGCGAATCGCGGTGGGAAGCATGAGGGGATCGCCTGCTGGCAACTTCTCTTCTATGCGCTGTGGCACGCGATCCATGTCGAGCGGCGCGGCGCCGCGGGCGATGTGTTCGCCACGCTGGAGGCAAAGTGAGCGAGGCGTTGGACCTACTGATACGGGGCGGCACCTGCATGATGCCGTCGGGCATCGCCGCGGCCGATGTGGGAATCAGAGGCGGCCGCATTGCCGCGATCGGAGCTTTGCCGCAAGGGCAAGCGGCGGAGATTTTCGAGGCGCGAGGACTTCACGTGCTTCCCGGCATCATCGACACCCATGTGCATTTCCGCGAACCGGGAAATCTTGAAAAGGAGGATATGGAAACCGGGAGCCGAGCCGCCGTGCTCGGTGGCGTCACCGCGGTCTTCGAAATGCCCAACACCAATCCGCCGACCAC
>DASQIQ010000374.1:0-19581 GCA_035631495.1 Micropepsaceae bacterium | reverse complement strand
CGGCGCTTCGGGTTCGGGCAAGACCACCTTACTCAAATCCATCAACCGCCTGGTCGAGCCGACGCGCGGCGGGATATTCCTTGGCGGTGAGGATGTCACGCTTGGCGATCCCGTCCAGCTCCGGCGGCGTATCGGCTATGTCTTCCAGGGCATCGGCCTTTTTCCCCATTTGACGGTCGCCGAGAATATCGGCGTCACACTGCGTCTCCTGGGCTGGGCGAAGGCGGCCATCGAGGCGCGCGTGGGCGAACTCCTGGACCTCACGCGCCTGCCGCGCGAGCTTGGGCCCCGCATGCCCGCGACACTCTCCGGCGGCCAAAGCCAGCGCGTGGGCGTGGCGCGCGCGCTGGCGGCCAAGCCGCGCATCATGCTGATGGACGAGCCGTTCGGCGCCGTCGACCCGATCACGCGCGATGGTTTGGCGAAGGACTACCGGGCGCTTCACGACGAGCTTGGCCTGACCACTGTGATGGTCACGCATGACGTCGTCGAAGCGGTGCTGCTGGCCGACCGCATCGCAGTCCTGGAAGGCGGCGAGCTGCTCGAATGTGGTCCGACCAAGGACCTGCTCGCAAATCCCAAACGTCAATCCGTGCGCGAGCTGATGGACATGCCGCGACGGCAGGCAGAGCGGGTGCGCGCGTTGACCGCCGGGTCCGGTCCAAAATGAGCGCGCTCGATCCGCGCATCGCCGAAGCGCTGGCGCGTTTGCCCGAATATCTCGGCGCGCATGTCGTGCTGAGCCTCAGCGCTCTTGCTTTGGGTTTGGCCTTCAGTCTGCCGCTGGCGTTGCTGGCCGTGCGCTCGCCGCGCCTGCGCTGGGCGCTCCTCACCACCGCGAGCGTCATCCAGACCATTCCCAGCCTCGCGCTGCTCGCGCTGTTCTATCCGCTGCTGCTGGCGCTCTCGCTCCTGACCAAGGCGGCGACCGGAGCGCAATTCTCCGCGCTTGGCTTCCTGCCTTCTCTACTCGCGCTGACGCTCTACTCGATGCTGCCGATCCTGCGGAACACCGTGACCGGGCTCATGGGCGTCGAAGCCGCCGCCAAGGAGGCGGCGCTCGGCGTCGGCATGACGCCGAGGCAGTCACTGCTGCAGGTGGAGCTGCCACTGGCGCTGCCCGTCATCATGGCGGGCGTCAGGACGGCATCGGCCCTGGTGATTGGCACCGCGACGCTGTCGACGCCGGTCGGCCAGACGAGCCTGGGAAATTACATCTTCACGGGACTACAGACCCAGAACTGGATCTTTGTGCTGTTCGGCTGCGTCGCGGCGGCGCTGCTGGCTCTGGCCGCCGACGGGCTGCTCGCGGGTTTCGAGCACCTGATCGCCCGCCCCAGCCGGCCACGCGCAATCGCCGCGGGCGCGGGCCTCCTTCTCATCCTCGCGGCCGGCGGTCTGAGCCCGTTCCTGGGAGCGCAGGCGCAATATGTCATCGGGGCGAAGGGCTTTCCCGAGCAATATGTGCTCGCCTCGCTCATCGATCAGCGCCTTGGCGCCGCGGGGTTGAAATCGGTGACGCGCAGCAATCTCGGTTCGGCGGTGATTTTCAATGCGCTGGTCGCCGGCGATGTCGACGCCTATGTCGATTATTCCGGAACGATCTGGACCAATTTCATGCACCGCACCGATACGCCCTCGCGCGAAATCGTCTTACGCGAGATGAGCGCCTGGCTGAAACAGACCTATGGCGTCACGATGCTCGGCCCGCTCGGCTTCGAGAACGCCTATGTGCTTGCCATGCGCCGCGACCGCGCGGCTGCCCTGGGCGTCCATAGCATCGAGGAGCTGGCGGCGGCGTCGCCGCGCCTGGCCGTCGGCGGGGATTATGAGATCTTCGCCCGTCCCGAGTGGAAGGCCCTGCGCAATGCCTATGGGCTCGCGTTTCGCCAGGAGCGCCAGATGCAGCCCATCTTTATGTACAAAGCGGTGGCCGACGGCGAGGTCGATGCCATCACGGCATTTTCGAGCGATGGGCGCATCGCCGAGCTTGATCTCCTCACGCTGGGCGATCCCAAGCAGGCGATTCCACCTTATGACGCGGTGCTCCTGATCGCGCCACAGCGCAGCGCCGATGCCGCGTTTGCCGCGGCGCTGAAACCCCTGATCGGGCGCATCTCGATTCTGCGCATGCGCGAGGCCAATCTCTTGGTCAGCCGTGAAGAAGGACAAGCGCCGCCGGAGGAAGCCGCGCGCCGCCTATGGCGGGCGGTGGGACAATGAAGCTCAACCGCCGCGCTTGTTGGGCACCAGGCGTTTGATCCATTCCGGAAACGCGAAGGCGGCGGCGTGGATGTCCGGGTTGTAATAGTCGGTCTTGATCTTGGATGCGGCAAAGCGGGCCGCGGCGCCCCGGATTCCGGCAGGTGTGCCCAGAGACTTGTTCATGCCCGCCCAGGAGAGCGCCATGAAGCCGCCGATATAGGTCGGCACCACCGTCAGATAGAGTCCGGATTGCGGGAAATAAGCAGCGAGATCGTTCAGCGCTTCGGTGATCTCCCAGGGCTGATAGAACGGCACGCCGGTCTGGAACGTGGCAAAGCCGCCGGGACGGAGCGCGCTCTTCACGCGGGCGTAAAAAGTGTCGCCAAATAAGGCTTTTCCGGGCCCTACCGGATCGGGGCGGTCGGCGACGATGAGATCGAAGCGCGCTTTGGCTTCCTTGCGGCCGAGATATTCGAAAGCGTCCGCGATCTCGATGCTGAGGCGCTTGTCCTTGAACGCCTTGGCGTTGATGGCGCCGAAATGCTCGCGGCAAAGCTCCACCACTCGGCCGTCAATGTCGACCAGAACCACCTCTTTCACGCTTTTGTGCTTCAGCGCCTCGTCGGCGATGGACAGATCGCCGCCGCCCACGATCATCACCCGCTCGCCCTTGCCGTGCTCCAGAAGCGGCAGATGGGTCAGCATTTCGGCATAGGCGGATTCGTCGCGGGTGGTGATCTGGACGATGTCGTCGAGCACCATGACGCGGCCATTGGCGACCGTGTCGAAAATCTTAATCTTCTGATAACGGCTCTTTTCCTCGGCGAGGACGCCGGTGAGTTCCATGCTCTGGGCGTAGCCTTTGTGAAGCTGTTCACGGAACATCTTGGATCGGAGGTTTGCCAATTTCGCACCGCTGGTTTTGCCAGGCGCGCCTATAGAGCGCTCGCCTCGCTCTGTCCACCGCTCTCGACGCGGCGAGCTCTTCCTCCGAGACCGCCGGAGCACGCGACAAAGTTTTTTTACCTCAGGGTCCAAATTTTCTTGCGCTGGGGGACAACGGCCCTATATTTCCCCTGTCTCGATTCAATCGGGGCAAAGGCGGCGTGCTGCGGAAGTTGCTCTTCCGCCCGCCGCTTTCTTCTTGGGTTGGCGCGGCAGCAATGGCGCGCTTTGGTGTCAACACCTTTGGAAGGGTAGGTGCCAGGATGGCTCAACTCGGACTCGGTGTGGCGGCGATCAATGGAGCAAGAGCCCTCAAGGCTCGCGTTCCGGCGAGGACCGTCCCGGTTCCTATTCCCGAAGGGGATGCGGATTGCAAAGATCATTTCGTCTGTAAAAACGGGATGACCTTTGCAGGCAGTCACCTGATCATCGATCTTTGGGAGGCGGAAGGCCTCGACGATAAGGATCGGATCGAGCAGGCAATGATTGATGCAGTGGAAGCAGCGGGAGCGACGCTCCTACACATTCACCTGCATACCTTTACGCCCAGCGGGGGCGTAAGCGGCGTCGCTGTATTGGCCGAAAGCCACATCAGCGTTCATACATGGCCCGAACGCGGTTATGCCGCGTTCGATATCTTCATGTGCGGCAATGCCGACCCCCGTAAAGCGTTCTCGGTGTTGAAGCAGGCTTTTGCACCAAAGCGCGTTGTGCTCGGTGAGCACAAGCGCGGCGTAATCTAAGGTCCTGCCGAGAAACGTCCGGAACTCCGGACGCGTTAACCATAAAGCGGGAACGATGCGCAAGCCTCGTTCCCGCTTTTGTTTTTAGCGTTATCCTGCGACGAATGTTTTTTCGTGCCCGGTTGCGGACAGGTTGGGCGCGTGTGCGCAAGGTAGCGGGTATGGAACGCTTTGATGCGGCCATCATCGGAGGTGGACCTGAAGGACTGATTGCCGCCATCACGCTCGCGCGGGCGGGCTTTCACGTCATCGTCCTGGAGAAGCAAAGCGCGCCGGGCGGACGCGCAACGACCCGAGAATTCCATCCGGGTTTCCGCTGCTCTCCGTATACGGATGAATTGCCGGCGATCCCCGGCCGGCTCTACCGCAACCTCGATCTCGCCCGTCACGGCGCCATCCTGGCGCCATCGCCCGCTTCGATGCTGATCTCCGATTCCAGCTCGAGCCTCATCTTCGCCGATGCGGCCCGCTCGGCACGCAGCGTGCCTCATGCTGCGCGCTCCGGCTTCCTCGCTTTGCGCGAGGAGGTCGAGGCCCTGCGGCGGCTGGTCGAGGAGCGCGCGTCTTCGCCGGATGCTCCCGCCCCGCGCCGGTGGTTTGCTTGGCAGGGGGCCGCGCGTGAGCCGCCATGGCCCATCGAGAGCTGGGCGCGGGCCTCGCTCCAGGACGTGTTGCGTTCGCGCCTGCCCGATCCGCTCCTCCGGCTTCATCTCGCGGCCGACGCGGTATCGGGCCGCGCCGTATCGCCCGATCTCGCGGGGACGGCGCTCCACGCTCTCGCACCGGGCATCGGTCTCTCCGGCCGCACCGTGGGTGGCCTGGGCCGGCTTGGAGGAGCGCTCGCGGACATCGCCAGACAAGCTGGCGCGGTCATCCGCTGTGACGCCGAGGTCACCGAAATTGGCGTGAAGCGTGGCCGTGCCACGGCAATTGTCACGGGGCGAGAAGACATCGCCGCGCGCGCCGTCCTGTCCACGCTGGACGTGAAACGCACCATGCTCGGCCTCATCGCCTCAAGCGAGCTGCCTCGGTCCGTGGCCAAACGGCTCGGTTATTTCCGTATGGCCGGGCAGGCGGCGCGCGTTCTTTTCGCCCTGGACGGGCCGCCCGACCTCTCGCGCTGGCGCGACGCCCCCGATGCAGCATCGGGGCCGATCCATGTGCTGAGCTCGATGAAGGCTCTGACTCTATCCCATGATCTATGGTCCGCCGGCAAACTGGCCGATGAACCGCTCGTCACGCTTCGGTTGCCCTCTCTCGCCGACCCTCGGCTGGCGCCGATCGGAAAGGCGGTTATGACCGCGACGATTTCCGCCGTGCCTTGGCGGATGTCCGGCAGTTGGGAGGAGCCAAGGCGCGAGCAGCTTGCGACAATCGCGCTTTCGGCTGCGCAAAAAGCGTTCCCGAAAATCGCCTCGCAGGTGTTGGCGCAGCAGGTCATTGTCGGCGCCGATGTCGAAGAAGGACTCGGCGCAACCGAGGGCGATCTCGACGGGGGAGAGATCGCGGCCGATCAAATCCTCAATTCCCGGCCGCTTCCGGGCGCCGAGTGGCGCGATGGCCGCACGCCGATTGCTTCGCTCTTTCTGGCAGGCCGGTCGTCGGGGGCGTCACCCTTTCTGCTTGGAGCGTCGGCTAGTCTGGCGGCCCGCGCCATTATCGCCGACCTCAGAACCGGCACCGCCCGATGAACGCGCGCCGGTTCGCCTCCAACAAATATGACGCGGTTATCATCGGCGGGAGCATTGGCGGTCTGGTCGCGGCCTCCTATCTCGCGCGCGGCGAAGCCCGGGTCCTGCTTGTGGAGCAGAGCGACCGCTTTGGCGGACGGACGGAGATGGTCGAATTGGGTGAAGGATTTCGCGCGCCCGTCGCTCAACGCGACGGCAACGCTTTGGATGGGCGCGTGCTCAGGGATCTCCGTCTCGCCCGGCATGGCTTGCAGCACGACAAACGGGACATGAAGCTGGTCGCGCTGCGGCCCGGCGGGCAGTCCATTGCGCTCTCGCTCCGTGGCTCTACCCCTCTGACATGGCGCGGCGATGCCCCAGGCGGGTCAACCTATGCCGCGTTTTGCCGGGAGGCTTCGGCGTGGGCGAGGCGGCTCTCTCGGGTCTGGGATGGATCGCTTGATCTTCCGGACGCGCGGGGGCCCGAATCCCGTCTTGCGATGATCGCCCGCCGGCTGCAGCTGTCCGATTGGGATCAGGAACGATTTGAGTATATCAGCCAGTCAAGCGCCGCTGGTTTCCTCAATCGCTGGTTCGAAGACGACGCGTTGAAGGCGGCCCTGTCGCTCGAGGTCTTCGCCAGCGGATTGAGCCCCGAGGAAGCCGGGTCGGCGCTCGTGCTGATCTGGCGTTACGGGCAGTCGGGCTTCGGGCAGCGTGCGGCTCCTGTGCCGGTGCGCGGTGGACCGGATGGTCTTGCTGGGGCACTGAAAGCATCGGCCAGCAGTGCCGGGGCGGAGCTTCGCACCAATGCGAGCGTGAAGCTGATCATCGTAGAAAAAAAACGCGTCGTCGGCGTCATGCTCGCGAGCGGTGAACTCATTGCCGCGGGCGCGGTTCTTTCCAGTCTTGATGCCAGGCGCACGCTTCTCGAGCTCGTTCCGCCCGAATGCATCGGCTTTGGTGCGGCAGCGAGCCTGCCGGAGTACCAGCGAGTCGCGACCGCGAGGCTGATCATGGGGCTCAAGGGTTTGCCGCCTTTTGCAGGTCTGGAGCCCCGCGATCTGGCCTCGCGTATTGTCATCGCCGAACGCTCGGAGATCGCCGCTGAAGCCAAGCGCGTGGCTCTGTTAGGCAGGCTGCCGGAAGAGCTCGTCATGGAGGCCTCGATTCCCAGTGTCGCAGATCCCGATCTTGCCCCCGCTGGCCGCCATGTGCTGATCGCGGTTCTGCCTTACATGCCGGTGGTCATCGAAGGAGGATGGCAGGCGAGCAAAGAGCATTTGAGGCGCCGTACGCTCGCGACCCTGGAGAGCTTCGCACCGGGGCTGAAGGATCGAGTCGTGACGCATTGGCTGATGACGCCAGAAGACATCGCGAACCGTTACGGCGGGCACGCCGGCGAGCCGGGCTCGCCATCATCCCGGCTGCTGGCGAGCTATGAGTCGCGCATCCGCACGCCCTTTGCCGGTCTGTATCTCTGCGGCGCCTCCGCTGAACCGGTGAGCAACCATTCGGGGCGCGCGGCACGAATTGCGGTTGGCCTCGTTTTCGCCGAGTGGGCCGGCCGGAAAGGCCGGAAAACATGATGGGCGCGGTGCTGCCAACGCCGTTTCATGAAAGGACGGCGATGCAAAATCTCGTGAATGCCTGGACGATCCGCGGCTCCTTCACGGTCCCGGCGCATTACGGTGATCCGTGCCAAGAGGCATTGGCGGCGCGTTTTTCCGTCGCGATGGCCGACATCTCCGCAACCGAGGATTTGTGCATCGAGGGCCCGCGCGCGGGATCATTCCTTGGCACGGCCTGCAATACGCCTCTCGCCGATTTGGACATCGGCGCTTCTCGCGCCGTGTATTGGTGTGCCGAGGGCGACGGGGTGAGGGGCTATGGCCGTGTCTCGCGGTTGGCTGAGGACAAGTTCCTGCTGCGCAGCGCCGATATCGACCTTGGCTGGTTCGATTGCGCCGCGCCGCGTTTTGGCGTCTCGCTGCGCGATGCGACGCAGATGCGCGGCCTGCTGTTCATCACCGGACCTTTCGCCCTCCCGGCGTTGGTCGCCGCGGGGTTGGAAGTCGGCGATCTGAATGAGGACCGGCACAGCGATTATGACTGGCGTGGCCTGGCCGTGACGGTCTTCCGCTGCGCGCGCGCGTCTGGCTATGAATTATCCTGCGCCGCTCAAGATGCGATTGCCGTTTTCGATCGGCTGATGCGCCACGCCCCTCTGCTCGCGCTTCGGCTCATCGGCGAGGACGCTTTGCAACTCCTGCAGCTCGAAGCGGGTTTGCCGCTTGTTCATGCCGATTTTGCGCCGGCGCGCGAGGCGCTGGCGCGCGAGCCTTCTCCGGCATCTTTGGGCTTCAAAGCTCGGCCCCATGGCGACAACGATGCCGGGCACCGTGTGCTTGCCGGGATCGCATGGGACAGCGCTCAGCCGGCCCCCTTTGCGCCGGTTTTCGCCGGCGGCAAGGAGATCGGCCGCACGCTGCGCTCGCTTTATTCTCCGGCGCTGAAATGCGCCATCGCGCTGGCACAGCTCGATCCCGATGGCGCTGCGCTGGGGACGGCCGTCAGCATGATGCGTCTGGAATCTTCAGGGTTGAGGGAGAGCACCGGACGCGTCGTCGCGCTCCCGTTCCTTTAAAGTCCGGCGCGGATCTCGCTCCAGGCGTTGACGATCTGATCCTTGTTCTTGAGCCGGCGCTGGAAGATGCCGGTCTTCAAGAACGCATCGATATCGTGCGGGATTCCCAGCGCCTGGAACAGCGCATCGGGCTCCTTGGCGAGCTGTACGCCATTGGCTGGGCTGTCGCCGACCTTCCGAATCATGAAATCGGCGCCTTGGTCGGAAAGCGAGGAATCAATCAGCGCCAGCGCCTTGGCGTAATTCTTGGCGTCTTTGTGCATGGTCAATCCGCAGACGAAGGTGAACATGCCGCCCGGCGGATTCATGAACGCGACCTTTCGGCCCTCGGTTTTCAGCGCTTTGTAGGTGACGCGCCAGCTCATGGCGGCGACCAGCTCGCCGGACGCGGGGCCCTGCGCCAAGGAGGTGTCGTCGCTGGATACGAAACGCACCTGCTTCACCAGCTCGCGCAGCTTGGCCTGCACCTTCGACCATTCGGCGGGAGTCATGTTGTAAGCGTCGATCCCGATCATCCGCGCGATGAATGGAACCGTGTCGTCGACACCTTCGAGCACCGCGACCCGGCCTTTGTATTTCGGATCGAACAAAATGTTCCACGATTCATGCCCGACATATTCGGGCGCCAGATCGGTGCGATAGGTAATGGAGGTGTTGCCCCAATAATGGGGCACGAACCAGACTTTGCCGGGGCCGGCGGAAATGCCGGGCAGATTGCGCAATGTGGGCGAGATCTTGCTCCAGTTCTTGAGCTTGGTCGTATCGATGGGCTGCAGCAATTGCGCATCCTGCCAACGTGGGAATTCGTAATAGCAGGGGCCCATCACGTCCGGTTTGAAGCCGGCGCGCATCTTGGCGAAGGCTTCGTCTTCATCGGCGAAGATCGCGGTTTTCGGAGCTTCATGGAAAGCCTGCCGATATTCGGCGAGGAATGACGGATCGACATATTCCTCCCACTGAAACAGGGTCGGCGTGTCGGACGCGGCGGCGCGCGCCGGCGCGGGCGCGGAATTTCCGCCAAGGACCAAGAGAAGCAGCGCGGCTGTCATCCCTACCGTCATGATCCATGAGCGATTCATCAAATTGTCCTTACCCCGCGCGATTGCGGCTATATTGACTCATGGAACGGGCCTGCCGACAAGGGACCATCGCACCCGGCGGCTTGCATTTGCCGAATCGCCCCCCTAGGTTTCGGCCCTTCTCGCCGCCTGCGGCGCCTGTGCAGCTGTAGCTCAGTTGGTTAGAGCGCCGGATTGTGGATCCGGAGGTCGGTGGTTCGAGCCCACCCAGCTGTACCAGCAGGAACGTCCTATTCGCCGCTCGATGTGTCGACCTGCCACTTTAGCGTCCCGGCGAGCTTGAGATAGGCCGCCTTCACTCTTGGGTGTGACAATCAGACGGACCGAGTGCTGGGGTTTGCCGTCGCGGTCGGGTCTGCCAGTCGCGTGAGCAAGGCTCGCAGCGCGTTAAGGTCAAGGGGTTTACCCATTTCGGCGGCAACACTCAGGCCGCGAGTCAGCGCCAAATCTCTGGCTTGTTTGCGCAGCCATTCGTCCTGTCCGCTGATGATGATGATCTGGCCTTTAAACGCGATTGTCTTGAGATAGGACAGAACTTCGATTCCGTCTTTATGAGGCATGCAAAGATCAAGCGTGAGCACGTCGGGCTGCATGTTGCGCAGTACGCTCTCGAGCGTGCTCATCTCCAACACGCTGACGGCATCGTAACCGCATCGGGTCGCCGCGCGAAGCACAAGCCCCGCAGCATCCGAATCGTCATCCACGACAAGGAGGCGGAGTCTCCTTTCGATTCCGCTTTCGCTCAACGATTTCCCCCGCAAAATTACGCGCCGCCGAAGGAGAAAGATGACGGGTCTTTGTTCAAACTAGCGGCGTCAAATTAAGGAATGACAAACGTTATCGGGCCGGCCCAGATAAAAGCCGAAGGTCGAGGCTTAGCCGACGAGCCGGATTGTGTTGAGCAGGTCCCGCAGGGCGCCGAGGTTTATCGGCTTTTGCAGATGCGAAGTGACTTCGATACCGTTGATCTCAGCCAGCTCGCAGGCGGCTTTGCGCAGCCAATCGTTCTGACCGCTGATGACGATCAAGGAGCCCTTGAAACCGACCTCCTGCAGGGTCGTCAAGATCGAAAATCCGTCCTTGTAGGGCATGCACAAATCCAGGGTTACGACCTGTGGTTTCCAATCTTCAAGGATTTCCGGGATCGTGCGGGGGTCCGTGACGGGTTTGGTCTCATATCCGCAAGCGGTTCCGATGCGCGCGATGAGTTCCGCCGACTCGAAATTGTCGTCGACCGCCAGAAGCCGCAGGAGACCCGAGCTTGGCTCATTCGAATTCGCCGCCAAGGACATCTATGACTCGGTCCGACGGTCTTGTGACGATGCTGTTCCGGCTTTGCACGGCAACGGCGCGATAGACCACGGTCCCACGAGACCGGGAGGGCGCGAAGTCTCGCCGTTCGTCCCTGCACGACTTCTCATTGTTCGCCCCTTTATGGACGGACGGCCAAAATCGAAAATGCGCCCGTCGGTAGTGCCGGACGTGTTTGGCATCCGTTTATTGAACGGCAAGCTAGAGTGCGTATTTCAACAAAGACTTAAAACCCGATGAGGGTTCCGACCCTCCCCTTTAGGACGCCGCCGCGGTGAGCGTATCGTCCCGATCCTCCTTAAAGGAAAGGCGCTGGGTCGGACCCGGTAAGTCTGCCGCCCGGCCAATGACCGGACCTGCGATGATCCTCACTCCTTGGCAGCTGAGCTGCAGAAGTTCCTGGCTTGATGAGACATTGTTGACGCAAGCAATCGCGTTCTGTGCCGAACAGATGCGTTTCAGTCTGCCCGCTTCGTCCGAAAGCGCTTTGAGGCGAGCCTGCTTGCTTCCCGACAAGGAAGGGGCCGCCATGATGAAGCCGGTCGCTCCGAGCACGCCAACACGCGAGAAATCCAGATGGAGGTTTGGCAGGTGAACGAAGCTCCAGCGCGTCCGGCACCGGATTCCGGAGATCCATTGCGCGACGGGATTGAGGTTGGCCCCCGCATCCAGACCGACGACGCGCGGCCCCAGAAAAGCCAAGTAGCGCGGATCGATCTGGCGCAGCATGTCGAAATACACGTTGCGGGTCTTGGCCCATGACAGGGTTTCGACATGCACGGACACGCTGACCAGCGCCACGTCGCCACGGGACGTAATGTGCCGCACGCCTGCCGTCGCGGCCGCAAGCATTTTGATGTCGAGCTTGCACCGCGCTTCGGCCTGGGGAAACGCCACCTTTGTATCGGCGCTTGCCGGATCGGCAGAAGTAGCGCTGGCGTCGCAAGCGAAGGAGGTGATCTGTTCTTTCTTGCTATCCCAGCACGGCGTAAAAAGGAACTTCGCGCCATCGCTCGGGGCGTTGAGCTGAGCGCGGAAAATGTCCATCACCTCCCGTTTGAAGGCTTCGCCGTCGGGCTCGCCGGTCTCTTCTACGACCGGCGGCGTGTGCACTCTCTCGCCTACCGCGGCAGCGGGCGCGATCTCGCCCCCCGCCGGTCCGAGCGCCAGACCCATCGCATCGGCCACGCTTTGCACCGAAGACAGGCGGCAGATTTTGGCCGCATGCTCGGGACTGTATTTTCCATCGCCATAGAAATGCCGGAGGATATCGGCGCAGATCGTCATCGCCTTATCATGCGCGGCGGTCACGTTGGGGCTCGCAAAGACGACATAGAAGCCGTTTTCCGCCGAGAAGTGCACGTCGGCGCGGCTGAGCGCGGTATCCAGGCGCGGATCGATGGCGGCTTCGAGCCGGCTCTGATTCCAACCGGCCAGGGAAGCGACGTTTGCAAGCAGAAAGCTCGTGTCGAAGAAATAGGTCGGATTACCGACCATCTTCGCGAGTGTCAGTTGATCTGGGGCTTGCCGTCTTACTCCCGCGCTCATTACCGCCGTGCTTTCCAAAGGCGGGCCAATACCGTTTTGGCGACGTCCCCCTCATCGCCAAGCCCGATTTCGATGCCATGAGCCTACCCATCAAGCTTGAAGCAAATCTTAAACCGTTCGAGAAATTATAATAACTTCATATGGTTACCGCGACATTCACCAAAGGGATCGGGCTTTGCCGGCCCAGGGTCCTCGAACGTTTCCCACAAAAGTCGGGCGCCCACGAGAAGAGCAGGTCTTCGAAAAGCCTCCCGGCCCGTGGCGAGGGATTAACCATCAATGGCAAAGCTTAAGCCGGAACCAATTTCCTGTGTCGGCGTTACGACATGACTTTTCAGGGGGAAATTCCTTGTCCGAATTATCTGGGGTTCCGCCGCGGGAGCGGGCGAAGCGCTACCGCCAACTGGCGCGGGAAGCGCGTGTTCATGCGGCAAACGCGAAAGCGGATGAACGAGCCGCTTTCGTGAAGTTGGCAGGAAAGTGGGAGCAACTCGCCCTTGAAGCGGAGGCGGAAGCCGATGCCAAGGCCGATGAGGACTCTTAAAGCCTGATCGGCATATCCAAAGAGGCGGTCGGCGCTGAAAACCAGCCGCCACCGGCGGGGCGTTTGTTGCGGCCCCTTTCCCGAGCCGCTATGGAGTGCCGCGCTTCACCGGGTTCCACCGCCAGTCATGAACGAGCAACAGCCATTCCGCCCCAAGGCGCGGCTACCGCGGGGATTCAAAGACCGCGACGAAGCCGAACTGGCCGCCGAGACGCGCATGCTCGACACCATCGGGCGCGTCTATGCGTCTTATGGATTCCAGGCGCTCGAGACTCCCGCGCTGGAATATACCGACGCGCTCGGCAAGTTCCTGCCCGATTTGGATCGCCCGAACGAGGGCGTGTTCTCCTTCAAGGATGATGACGGGCAGTGGCTGTCGCTGCGCTACGATCTCACCGCGCCGCTCGCCCGCTATGTGGCGGAGAATTTCCAGAACCTGCCCAAGCCGTTCCGCCGCTACCAGCTCGGCCGGGTCTGGCGCAACGAGAAGCCGGGACCGGGCCGGTTTCGCGAATTCACGCAGTTCGATGCCGACACCGTGGGCTCGGCTTCTCCGGCCGCCGATGCCGAACTGCTGATGATGTTCGCCGACACTTTGGAAGCGCTCGGCCTGAAACGCGGCGAGTACATCGTCAAGCTCAACAGCCGCAAGCTGCTCGACGGCGTGCTGGAAGCGGCGGGAGTCGCGGTTTCGGATGTTGCAACACGCGGCGTAGTCCTTCGCGCAATAGATAAACTAGACCGTCTTGGTCTCGATGGAGTGGCCGCGTTACTTGGGCGCGGCCGCAAGGATGAATCGGGCGACTTCACGAAGGGCGCAGGATTGCCTGATGTAGCGATCACTCGCATTCTCAACTTTACTGGTTGGGGTGCGTCGGGTTCCAGCGCAATGAGTATCATTCCGAGCAATCAAGTCACTCTTGCGAATGTTAAGGACCGAGTTGGAGAGAGTGCGCTAGGCCAAGCGGGGGTTGCCGAACTGGCGAGCATCAGTCGGTTGCTTGAATCCGCCGGATACAGCGAAGACCGAGTTGTTATTGATCCGTCAATCGTGCGCGGTCTCGATTATTACACCGGTGCCGTATTCGAGGCGCAGCTGACCTTTCCCGTCGCCAATGAGGACGGCGAGACCGTGGTCTTCGGCTCGGTCGGCGGGGGCGGACGCTACGACGATCTGATCGCGCGCTTCACCGGACAATCCGTCCCGGCCTCGGGTTTTTCCATTGGTGTCAGCCGTCTTTTGTCCGTGCTTCGCGCGCGCACCGGCGCGGAGGTTTGGGAAACACAGCCGCTCATCGTCGTACTCGTGCTCGACAAGGCAGCGGTCGCCGAGAGCTTCCTCATCGCCCGGGATTTGCGCGCCGCCGGCTTGCGCGCCGAAGCCTATGTCGGCGAGGCGGGCATGAAGGCCCAGCTCAAATATGCCGACCGGAGGGGCGCGGCGATTGCCGTCATTGAAGGCGGTGACGAACGCGCCCGCGGCGAAGTAACGTTGAAGGATCTCGCGCTTGGCGCGGAATTGGCAAAATCGACGGAAAACCGCGCCGCCTGGGTCAAGGATCGTCCCGCTCAGCAATCGGCAAAGCGCGACCAACTGGTCCCGGCCATTCGCGCCATGCTCAAAGCGAAGGCAGGCTGATATGGCCTCCTTCCCTCAATATGATGCGGCGTTGCTCAAGCGCCTCGATGCGCAGACGGCTTCGATCCTTTCCGTCTTCGCGCAGCGCTCCTATTCTCGAATCGAACCGCCCATCCTTCAACCGGCCGGATTGTTCCTCGACCGGTCGGGCGAGGAGATCCGCCGCCGCACTTTCGTGCTCACCGATCCCGGCGGACAGGAGCTGTGCTTGCGGCCCGAGCTCACCATCCCGGTGTGCCGCATGCATCTGGCCGGCGCCGCCACGTTTCCGGCGCGGCTTTCCTATCATGGGCCCGCGTTCCGTTATCAGCCCAATCAGCCGGAACGGCCGAGCCAATTCCTGCAGACCGGCGCGGAGTGCTTAGGTGTTGCCAATCGCGCAGCCGCGGATGCGGAAGTCCTGAACCTTGCGGTGGAGGGCGTGCGCGCCGCGGGCCTCGAAAATTTCTCGGTCCAGATCGGCGATCTGGCGCTGTTCGCCGGACTCGTCGATGCGCTCGACATCCCGGCGCAATGGCGCGGCCGGCTGAAGCGGCATTTCTGGCGGCCCGACTATTTCCGCGAGCTGCTCGCACGGCTTTCCAACGGCGCATCCGTTCCGGGCGAGCGTTATCTCGCCCATCTCGGCTCCGCCGGCGAGGACGAGGCGCGTGAGGCGCTGTCCGGCCTGATGGATTATCTCGGAGGAGCGCAGCAGGGCTCGGTGCTGGGCGGACGCACGCGCGAAGAGATCGTCGAACGGCTGATGGAGCAGGCCGCGGAGGCGGCAGCCATTCGTTTGGACACCAAAGCCGTCGCGCTGATCGAACGCGTGTTGTCGATTTCGGGTCCAGCACTCAAAAGCGTGACCGCGATCCGAGTCCTCCTGAAGAAGAACGGCATCAAGCTCGAAGCGCCGCTTGCGCTGATGGAATCGCATATTGCCGCGCTGACGAAGCTCGGCCTCGCCGAGAAGCGCGTGAGCTTCGCCGCCCGCTTCGGCCGCAACATGGAATATTACACCGGCTTCGTGTTCGAGCTGTGGTCGCGCGATGCGGAGGGCCCCGTCCAGGTGGCGGGTGGCGGGCGCTACGACACGCTGCTGCGCACGCTGGGGGCGAAGAAGGATGTTCCCGCGATCGGCTGCGCTATCCGCAGCGAGCGCGTGCTGGCGGCGCGCCGCGCCACGGGAGCGCTCTGACATGGCCACCGCTCAACTTCTCACCCTCGCAATTCCCTCGAAGGGGCGGCTCCAGGAGCAGGTGGCGCATTATCTCGCCGATGCCGGGCTGGTGCTGAAGCAGGTGACGGGCGCGCGCGATTATCGCGCCACCATCGCGGGCGAGCCGGGGATCGATGTCAAGCTGATGTCTTCGGCCGAGATTGCCGCCGCGCTCGCATCGGGCGAAGTCCATTTCGGCATCACCGGCGAGGATTTGATCCGTGAAACCGTTCCCGCATCCGATGCCGCCATCGCGCTGCTGCAACCCTTAGGGCTCGGCTTTGCCGATGTGGTGGTCGCCGTGCCGCGCGCCTGGATCGATGTCGCCAACATGGCCGACCTTGACGATGTCTGCACCGCATTCCACGCTCGCCATCACCGGCGCCTGCGCGTGGCGACCAAATATCTCGGCCTGACGCGCAATTTCTTCGCCGGCCATGGCATCGCCGATTACCGCATCGTGGAAAGCCTCGGCGCCACCGAAGGCGCCCCCGCTGCCGGCCTTGCCGAAGCCATCGTGGACATCACCACTACGGGAGCGACGCTCGCCGCCAATGACCTCAAAGTGCTCGAAGATGGCGTGATTCTGAGGAGCCAGGCGCAGCTTGCCGCGTCGCTGAAAGCCGAATGGGGCAGGGCGCCTCTGGCGGCAGCAGGCCGTTTGACCGCGCGCATCGCCGCGCGCGAGCTCGCCCGCAATTCCTATCTCTTGCGCGCCGCCATTGGCGGCAGAAGCGAATCCGTTCTCGCGGCACTGGCGAAACTCGGCTCCTCGGTGCTCTCCAAACCCGCCGCGAAAGGCGGCCAGCATGTGATCCTTTGCCGGCGCGATCAGCTTTCCGATGCCGTCGGGATCCTGCGCGAGCATGGCGTGAAAGGCGCTGTTGCCGCCGAACCGGTCGATTATGTATTCGGCGACATCAACCCGCTGATGCAGCGCTTGAGAGCCACGCTCAAGCCCTAGCCCAAATTATTTACCTCCTCTTACGGGGAGAGCCTGCCCCCGACTTGATTGGGGCCGGACGGCGCAGCGCACAAAATCGAGCCATAATATCCCCTCCCCCTTGTGGGGAGGGGAAGGGGTGGGGGGAAGTGCGGACGCCGCTAAAACCCGGAACGATCAGACGTGCAAGAAAGCTCCGCACGCATGCAACGGATGCCGAGCGCAGACTTTGGTACAAACTCCGCGAATTAAAGGCTCTCGGCTACCACTTTCGGCGCCAGGTGCCATTTCGCTCCTACATTCTGGATTTTGTGGAGCACTCGGCAAAGCTCGTTATCGAACTGGACGGCAGTCAGCATGGCGAAGACAAATACCGTTTGCGCGATGAAATTCGCGATCCGAAGGTTATCGGGTGATGAGATTTTGGAATGCAGACGTGCTGGCGGATGTTGATCTCATCGCCGAATATCTTCTTGCAGAACTCAAATCCGGAACGGTCCCCCCACCCGGCTCCCCCGAGTCAAGTCCGGGGTCGCCGACCTCCCCACAAGGGGGAGGTCATTAGACCGAGTGTAGATTCGCATCAATGGCCGCTTTGGTCTGAGCCCCGGCTCGCCTCGAACAGGAACCAGTTCCTCTTTTCCGCGCCGTCGATAAAGAGCTCCAGCATCGAAGCCGTACCAATGTCCTGATGCTCGTCGGCGATCTCGTGTGCCTCGCGCATGGCCGTCATCGTGGCCTTGTTGTCGTTCATCAGCTCGCGCAGCATGTCGCCGGGAGCAACGTACTCCTGATTATTGTCCTTGATGCGCTGCAGGCGTTGGATTTGGGAGACCGAGCGAATTGTGGTGCCGCCAAGCTTGCGGACGCGCTCAGCAAGTTCGTCGGTGGTGTCGAACAGCTCCTTGGCCTGTTCGTCGAACAGCAGGTGATAGCTGCGGAAATGCGGCCCGCTGACATGCCAATGGAAATTCTTGGTTTTGACATAGAGCGCATAGGTATCGGCAAGGAGATGGTTCAGCGCCTCGGAAATCTTGGTGACGGCGTCTTGCGAAAGATCGGTCGGCGTCTCCAATGGAGGAGCTGCCTTGTTGCGTGCGACGAATTTGCTGACCTTTGCCATGATATCCTCGTGAGGAATTGTTCGCGTGGGCAGGAAGCCCCGCAGATGATCGTTAACGCGCCCGAGGCCGCGCGGTTGCGTCGATTCTGCTAAGTATCGGACCAGAGCCGCAACAAATTGTGGTAAGCGCCCGCAAGGCGCACCGTAGAGTGGTGGCCCGGAACGTCACGGCCGAGTTCCTGCAAAGCCGTATCGATCTGGAAGAGCACATCGCGCCGTGAATCTTCCCGCACCATGCTCTGGACCCAAAAGAACGCCGCGAGGCGTGCGCCGCGGGTCACGGGTTCGACGTGATGGATGCTGGTGCCCGAATACAGGATCATGTCGCCCGCGGGCAGCCTGATCCGCCGGGCGATATCCTCGATGACAAGCTCGCCCCCGTCATAATCCTCGGGCGCCGACAGGAAGAGAGTCGCGGAAAGATCGGTTCGCACGCGGTGCGGGGTCCCCGGCACGGGGCGCACGGCTCCGTCGATATGGCCGCCATAGGATTGCCCGCCCGCATAGCGGTTGAACAAAGGCGGCACGACTTTCAACGGCAGCGCCGCCGAGATGAACAATTGGTTCTTGTCGAGCGCATCCAGGATTATCCCGCCGAGGCGGCGGGCGACGGGATCGTTTTCGCGGAGTTGCGAATTGTCCTTGACCCGGCTCGACAGATAGCCGGCTGTCGCTTTGCCGTCGTTCCACGCCGCGCTCTCCAGCGCCTTGCGGCAATCGGCCACTTGTTCGGCGTCGAGTAGGCTCGGGATGTGCAGCAGCATGGCGCTTAATACGTGAAATTCAGCGAAAGCAGCGCGGTGCGCCCAGGGCCCGGTACGACGTGGAACGGGTGAAGCTGATCGAAATAATATTTGTCGAAAATGTTGTTCACGTTCAGCTGCAAGCTCATTTTAGCGCTGAGATCATATTTCGCCATGGCGTCGAACGTCCAATAGCCCGGTGCTTTTAGAATTGGGCTCGTGTTTTTCGCTAAGCGCGATGAGACGTATTGCCCGCCGCCACCCACTTCGAATCCTCCACCGAGCCGATATTCGCTAAAAAAAGTGAAGGCGTTTTTCGGCGCGTTGGTGAGGGGTGAGCCCACCGGCGCCGCGCCCGGCGCCGATTTCACCACGTGACTGTCAAGGTAGGCATAGCCGGCAGTGAGCTGCCAGTTCTCCGTAATTCTGCCCGTCAGTTGGACATCAAAGCCATCGACCCGTTGAGTGCCTTCCAAAATGTTGAAGCCCAGATTGTTCGGATCGGGCACACGCGCGTTTTGCTTTTCCAATCGAAAAACAGCGCCGGTCAAGGAAAGCTCATTGTCCATCAGGTTCCATTTGCTGCCGAGCTCGAAGGTCTGGTTCTTCTCGGGTGCAAGAAAGGCGTTGGCGACCGGAAAAGCGCCGCTGTTGGTATGAGCGGTGCTGACCAATGTGAGGGTTTCTGCGGAGGGATTGAAGGATGTGCCATAGTCGAAATAGATGCTGCCGTTGGGCATCGGCTTGTAGACAAGTGCGCCGCGATAGCTCGGCATCTCGTCCACGCGGTGAATGGCCGTTGTGCTTGTCACGACGCCTATAGGTGTGGGAGGAGTGGAGAAGGCATCGCTCCTAAAGTGCAAGTCGAAGCGATCCAACCGTATTCCCGCATTCAGTTCCCATTGTTCACCCAGCTTCAGAGTATCGATGGCATAGAGCCCCAGGCTCGTCGCACGGGCATCCGTCTTTTCGCGCGGGAACGTGCTAGCCGCTGCAAACAGCTGATTCGTATCTGGATTGAGCAGGCTTTTCTGAGGGACACCCACGCTGTTGTTGTAGGTAGGCGCGGACGTTTCTCTACCCACTTCGAAGCCGGCCACGAGTGAATGGGCGATTGGGCCTGTGGTGAATCTAGCGGTCACGTCCGCTTGGTTCTGCAACATGGTCTCGTGGCTGAAGCCGCTGAATTCGTTCATGTTCACCATGACAGCGGAGAGAGGCGTCGTGGGCAGCACGGAAG
>DASQIQ010000373.1:0-31496 GCA_035631495.1 Micropepsaceae bacterium | reverse complement strand
GGCGATGACGCCGTCCTTCACATCGTCGCGATCAGGCAGGCCGAGATGCTCCTTGGGCGTGACGTAGCAAAGCATCGCGGTGCCGAACCAGCCGATCATGGCAGCCCCGATGGCCGAGGTGATGTGGTCGTAGCCGGGCGCAACATCGGTGGTCAGGGGCCCAAGCGTATAGAACGGCGCCTCGTCACAGGCCTTCAGCTGCCGGTCCATGTTCTCCTTGATCTTGTGCATCGGCACATGGCCGGGGCCTTCGATCATCACCTGGACATTGTGGCGCTGTGCGATGCGGTTCAGCTCGCCCAGCGTCTCCAGCTCGGCGAATTGGGCGGCGTCATTGGCATCGGCAGTTGAGCCGGGGCGCAAGCCGTCGCCCAGCGAGAAGGACACGTCATATTGCGCCAAGAGTTCACAAATTTCCTCAAAGTTCGTGTAGAGAAAATTCTCCTTGTGATGCGCAAGGCACCATTTGGCGAGGATCGAGCCGCCGCGCGAGACGATGCCGGTGACGCGGTTGGCAGTCAGCGGAATATGCGGCAGGCGCACGCCGGCATGGACCGTGAAATAATCGACGCCCTGCTCGCATTGCTCGATCAGCGTGTCGCGATAGATTTCCCAGGTGAGCTCTTCGGCCGCGCCGCCGACCTTTTCCAGCGCCTGATAGATCGGCACCGTGCCGATGGGGACCGGCGAATTGCGGATGATCCATTCGCGGATGGTGTGGATGTGGCGGCCCGTCGAAAGGTCCATCACGGTGTCGCCGCCCCAGCGGATCGACCAAACCATTTTCTCCACCTCCTCGGCAGCACCCGAGGTGACGATGGAATTGCCGATATTGGCGTTGACCTTGGTGAGGAAATTGCGGCCGATGATCATCGGCTCGGTTTCGGGGTGATTGATGTTGGCCGGGATGATGGCGCGGCCGCGCGCGATTTCCTGGCGAATGAATTCCGGCGTTACCTCATCGGGGATATTCGCGCCGAAGGATTCCCCGTCGACCAAAGCCGAGCGACCGAGATTTTCGCGGATCGCGATATATTCCATTTCCTTGGTGATGATCCCGGCGCGCGCATATTCGAGCTGGGTGACGCGCTTTCCCGCTTTTGCGCGCAAGGGCTTCAGACCCCTTCGGTCGAATTGCGGGACGGAGAGAAGCTCGCCGGGCTTTAAGCCATCGTCTTCAGGCCGGCGGTTGCGCCCCGAATATTCCTCGACATCGCCGCGCGCAATGATCCAATCGCGGCGCACGGGAGAGAGCCCTTTTCCGATGTCGATCGCGACATTATTGTCCGTGTACGGACCGGATGTGTCGTAGAGCCGGACCGGCGGCTCCCCACCCGACAGCGGCACTTCGCGGAACGGCACGCCGGAAAGATAGACCTTCCGCGATCCGGGCAGGCTCCCGCGGGTGATCTCATCGTTGGACGGTGCGGCATTGCGGATGGGCTTGTTCATGGCGGGCCTTCCTTCCGTACTGCTTTTTTTCGGAAAGTCAGGCGGCGGCTTTCGCTCGCCGTCCCTCCCTCCGCCGGTGCTAACCGGATCAGGTTCAAAGGGACTCGGGAACCGCCCGATCTCAGTCCCCCATCGCCTTGGCGAAGGAGGACGCCCCTGGGACCGCATTGATCTTGCCCCCGGCAAGACCGAAGTCAAGGAATATCCGGGTTGCACCAGCGCGGTAGGAAGGTGGCGCGCTTGAAGCATCCCACGCCACCCGCCAATATCGCCGCGACAGCAGAGGAACCGCCATGTCCGAAATCGTGATCCCGGTATCCGCGGAGTGGAAACGGCGCGCTTTTTTCGACGCCGACAAATATGAAGGCTGGTATGTGGATTCCGTGATCAACCCGAATGGCTTCTGGGGCGAGCAGGGCCGTGACCTCGACTGGATCAAGCCCTTCACCGTCGTCAAGGACACCTCCTTCCGGCTTCACGATTTCCACATCAAATGGTTCGAAGACGGCAGGCTCAATGTCGCGGCCAATTGCATCGACCGGCATCTGAAAACACGCGGCGATCAGACCGCTATCATCTGGGAGGGCGACGATCCGAAGAACTCGCGCCACATCTCCTATGCCGAGCTGCACCGCGAAGTGTGCCGTTTCGCCAATGTGCTGAAGGCCAATGGCGTGCACAAAGGCGACCGGGTCACCATCTACCTGCCGATGATACCGGAAGCCGCCTACGCCATGCTCGCCTGCGCGCGCATCGGCGCGGTTCACTCCGTCGTCTTCGCCGGTTTCTCACCCGACAGCCTGGCCGGACGCATCCTCGACTGCCAAAGCGAGATCGTGGTCACGGCGGACGAAGGTTTGCGCGGCGGCAAACCCGTGCCGCTAAAGCGCAACACCGACGTGGCCCTGACGCAATGTCCCGATGTGCGGCGCGTGATCGTGGTCAAGCACACCGGCGCGAAGGAGCTGATGCGTGCGGGCCTCGACGTTTGGTATCACGTGGAAGCCGCAAAAGTGTCCGATCAATGTGCGCCCGAAGAGATGGGCGCCGAGGATCCGCTGTTCATTCTGTACACGTCGGGCTCGACGGGCAAACCCAAAGGCGTGCTGCACACGTCGGCGGGTTATCTCTGTTACGCCGCTTTCACCCACAAATATGTCTTCGACTATCACGACGGCGACATCTATTGGTGCACGGCCGATGTCGGCTGGGTAACGGGGCACAGCTACATCGTCTATGGTCCGCTGGCCAATGGCGCCACCACTCTGATGTTCGAGGGGATTCCCAATTACCCCTCAACCTCGCGCTTCTGGGAAGTCATCGACAAACACAAGGTCAACATCTTCTACACCGCACCCACCGCCATCCGCGCGCTGATGCGCGAAGGCGAAGCGCCAGTGAAGAAGACCAGCCGCGCGTCATTGCGCCTGCTCGGCTCGGTCGGTGAACCGATCAATCCGGAGGCTTGGCTGTGGTATCACCGCGTGGTGGGCGAGGAGCGTTGCCCGATCGTCGACACCTGGTGGCAGACCGAGACCGGCGGCATCCTGATCTCGCCGCTGCCGGGCGCGACGGCGCTGAAACCGGGCTCTGCGACCAAGCCGCTGTTCGGCATCCAACCCGCGATCGTCGATCAAGCGGGCCATGTGCTGGAAGGCGCCGGCAGCGGAAATCTCGTCATCCTCGATTCCTGGCCAGGCCAGATGCGATCGGTCTATGGCGACCATCAGCGTTTTATTGACACCTATTTCCGCGCCTATCCGGGCATGTATTTCACCGGCGACGGCTGCCGCCGGGACGAGGACGGCTATTATTGGATCACCGGCCGAGTGGACGATGTCATCAACGTCTCCGGTCACCGGCTCGGCACCGCCGAGGTCGAATCGGCGCTGGTCGGCAATCTGAAAGTCGCGGAAGCAGCGGTCGTCGGCTTCCCGCACGACATCAAAGGCCAAGGCATCTATGCCTATGTCACCTTGAAACTCGGCGTAACGGCATCCGACGCGCTGGAAGCAGAGCTGAAGCAATGGGTGGGAAACGCCATCAGCCCCATCGCGCGGCCCGACGTGATCCAATTCGCGCCCGGTCTTCCCAAGACGCGATCGGGCAAAATCATGCGCCGCATCTTGCGCAAGATCGCGGAAAACGATGTCGCCCATGTCGGCGATACATCGACTCTC
This sequence comes from Micropepsaceae bacterium, assembly GCA_035631495.1. Lineage (GTDB taxonomy): Bacteria > Pseudomonadota > Alphaproteobacteria > Micropepsales > Micropepsaceae > CAIYRG01. The sequence continues at coordinate 27,864 of DASQIQ010000373.1, read as the reverse complement.
GCCGATCCGTCGGTGGTGGATGATCTGGTGAAGAACCGCAAAAGCGTGGGGTGACACGACTCTCGACGCGCAATGGATGCGCGTCGAGAGCAGCGGTTTCTAACGCGTGTCCGCCGATTGGGTGATCGGCTTCAAGCCGATATCCACGCGGCCCGCGGGCCAGGAAATCGTCCAGTGCACATTGATCAGGACAAGCGCGACGACGGCAATCATTAGCGCACCAAATAGAAACATCACGAGCGCCATCGCGCCGCTGCCGCGTGTCTTCTCGACATGAGTTTCATGGATATCAGCCATGAGCCTTCTCCGCGAGTACTGCATGGTGGAAACGTTAAGGCAAAGCCCGGGTTCCACTTTCGGTGGGTCCCGGGCATCGCTCTAGCGGGCAGGCGCCGGATTCGCCGGGGCTGTCGCCACAGGCGACTTGACGTTCAGATCGACCGTGCCGTTGGGGCCGGTAATTCTGCCATGCGCGTTCAGCAAGAACACCGCGACCACGGCGATCAGAAGCGCGCCAACGATGAAGGCCAGCCACGGGGTCGCCCCATTGCCATCGCCCTTTTCTTTCACGACGTGTGTTTCCCGAATCTCGGCCATGCGAATCTCCCTGAGTTTTTTTGCTAGTGGGAGAACGCGAAGGATCAACGCATGTTCCGCTCATGTTCCACCTTTGCTACAGGAACGGCCAAGCTGGAGATCAGCCCCGCGCGAATGCGTCCATTGCTTTGGCCAGGGCGATGTCCTTTTGCGTGACGCCGCCAGCGTCATGGGTGGAAAGGACGACATCCACGCTTTTGTAGACATTGGACCATTCGGGGTGATGGTCCATTTTTTCCGCGACCAGGGCGGCTCGCGTCATGAACCCGAAGGCCTCGTTGAAATCCTTGAAGATGAATTTCCGCGCGATCGCATCGCGCCCCTCCACCTCGCGCCATTCCTTCAATTCCGACAGCGCCTGTTTGCGCGCCGCGCCTTCGAGCTTGGCCATCGATTTCTCCTTCACAGCAGATTTGCGCGTTTTTGATTGCTATGCGCATCCTGCCGCATGGATTGGAAAGACGCCACCGCGCCCTCGCTCGACGATATCGAGATTCTCGCCCGCGAGGCGTTTGCAGGTCTGCCGGCGGAATTTCGCGCGCTCACTGGGGAGATCGTCTTCATGGTGCAGGATTTCCCAGATGACGATGTGATCGAGGACATGGAGCTTGAATCACCCTTCGACATATTGGGCCTGTTCCAGGGTCCCGATCTTGCGAGCCGCGAAGGCGCCTCCGCCTCTCACACTCCGACCATGATCTTCCTCTATCGCCGGCCGATCCTCGATTACTGGTCGGAACATGACGAGCCGCTCGGCCATATCGTGCGCCATGTGCTCATCCACGAGATCGGCCATCATTTCGGGCTCTCGGACGACGACATGGAATCGATCGAAGAGCGCGCGTGACGCGGCTGGCTTCTCAAGGAGGCGTGGTCAGCGGATAGATCCGTTCGGGATGGTAGATCGAGCCGCCATGAGAAAGGTGGCTCGAGAACAGCACGAAATCAGAGACCGGAAAGGGCCCGCTCGCGAACAGCGCGTGATGGGTCAGGAACTGCACGATTTTCTCTTGCGGGGCGCCCTTCATGCGGGCCAGCGTCACATGGGCGGAGAATTTGCGCGATTCCGGCGGCAGGCCAATCCGCTGCAGAGCGGTCTCGATCTTCTTCTGCAGATGCAGCAGCGCCTCGTTGGGGCGCACACCCGCCCATAACGCGCGCGGGTTCTTGCCGCCGAATTCACCCACGCCGGCAAGCTCTAGCGTGAACGAAGGCGCGCGAATGCCGGCCAGCGCGTCATCGACATCATGCGCAACATGGCCATCGACTTCGCCGATGAAGCGCAGAGTCAAATGCATCTGCTCTTCGCCGGCCCAGCGCGCGCCGGGTACGCCGCCTTGCAGGGCCACCAGCCGCTTGCGTACCGCTTCGGGGAGTTGCAGCGCCACGAAGAGCCGGATCATCCATGAACTCCCCGGAACGGCAGCCTCCGGCGCAACGCCAGCACGCTGAGACCGTAGCCGCCCGCGCCGCACAAAGCCGCGATGGCAAAAGCCGTGACGTCGGAGTGCGCAGCGCCCGGGCCGATCAGCGCATGGCCCAATTGGGCGCCAGCGAAGAAACCCATCGCCGCCGCGGCCGAGGCCGCGCCGACCGGCAGAATCGCACGCTTGAGCTCGGATGTGGCGACGAGCACCTTGCGCCGGCGCGCGAGAAAGGCGAGCACCGCGAAATTCACCCATGCTCCGAAGGACGTCCCGAGCGCCAACCCCACGACACCGAAGCCCAGACCCCATACCAGCGCGATCTTCATCGCGATGTTGGCGGCGACTGAAACGAGGGTCGCGCGCACCGGCGTCGCCGTGTCGCCGCGCGCATAGAAGGAGGGCACCACGCAACGCAGCAGCACGAAAGCGGGAAGCCCGATCCCATAGGCCACGAGCGCGGTTGCGGAAGTATCGGCTGCCGTGAGGTTGAACGCGCCACGCGCAAACAGCGCTCTCATCAAGGTTTCCGGAATGATGAAGAACGCCGCGATGCAGGGCAACGTCAGCAACATGCCCAGAATGACCGCGCGGTTTTGCGCGATGCTGGCGCCTTTTTCGTCATGTGAGGCCAGCTTTGCGGACATCTCCGGAAGCAGCACCGTGCCAAGCGCAATGCCGATGATGCCCATGGGCAATTGATTGATGCGGTCGGCGTAATAGAGGGCCGTAAGTTCGCCGGATGGCAGGAAGCTCGCGATCAGCGTGTCGATGAAGAGTCCGATCTGAACGCTGCCCGCGCCCACCGTCGCATTGCCCAGGGCGCCAGCGAACTCCTTCACCTCGGGACGCCAGCGTGGCAAACGCAAATGCAGATGCAAGCCGTTTTTGGCGCCGGCCCGGACCATGTAAAGAAGCTGCAGGAATCCTGCGATCAGAACGCCATAGGCCGCGGCATGGGCCGCGGACGGAAAATAACTCGCCGCCAGCAGCGTTCCGATCATCGCCAGATTGAGCAGAATGGGCGACGCGGCGGCGGCGCGGAATTTCCCCACGGCGTTCAGCATGGCCGAGATCTGAGTCACGATCGTGATGCAAATCAGATAGGGGAAACTGATCCGGGAAAGTTCGACCGCAAGGTGCATCTGATCCGGGTTGCCCGCGAAGCCCGGAGCCAGGACCGCAACAATCTCCCGCATGAAGGCGAGCGCGAGGACGAGCAAAGCGAGCTGCACGAAAACCTGCCAGGAGAAGACATCGTCGGCGAAGCGCGTGGCGGCCGATGTCGGCGCGGTGCCGGTCTTGGTCGCCGCCGCGGTGTAGCGCGGCAGGAAGGCGGCGTTGAACGCACCCTCGGCGAAAATCGCGCGGAAATTGTTGGGAAGCCGGAAGGCTACCATGAAAGCGTCCGACATCGGGCCTGCGCCCAGGATCGCCGCCATCAGGATGTCGCGGAAAAACCCCGCCACCCGCGACAGCGCGGTGAATCCGCCGACCGATAGGAGCCGCCCGATCAAGAGGTGAGTCTTTTTTCCGGTGCGCGAATCATTGGTTTCGCGATTATCGCGCGGATTGCCCCGGCCGTGCGCGCTTGACCTGCGCTTGATGCACCAGTTCCAATGCCAGGGGCGCAATGCGGTTCACGATGACCTCCACGCCTTTGGGATTGGGATGCAGTCCATCGGGCTGGACAAGCGCGCGGTCGAGCGCAACCCCTTCCAGGAAGAAGGGATAGAACAGCACATCATATTTCTTGGCCAGACGCGGAAACACCGCGTCATATTCCGCCGCATAGGCGGAGCCGAAATTGCGCGGTCCCTTCATGCCGGCCAGCAGCACGGGAATGTTGTGCGCCTTCAACCGGGCAAGGATGGCATCGAGATTCTTCTCCATCTCGGCCGGTGCGAGGCCCCGCAACCCATCATTCGCGCCCAACTCCACAATCGCCGCATCGGGCTGGGTCTTGGCATCGCCCAGCGACCAGTCGAGCCGCGCCAGACCGCCAGCGCTGGTGTCGCCCGAGACGCCGGCATTGATGATGGCCGCATTCACGCCTTTGGCCTTCAGTGCGCGTTCGAGCACATTGGGAAAATCCATGCCCGGCGGAACGCCATAGCCCTGCGTCAGGCTATCGCCGAAGGCGAGGACACGTAATGCCGTTTCCGCGGCATTCGCGCCTGGGACCGAAGCCGTCATCAGAATCAATGCCGGAAGAATTGTCTTGAAGAGCCGCCGCATCGTCACTATCGCCTGACCTTGCCATGGAAGCATTCGTGACCCGCGACCCAGTGCCTCAAGCCACGCACGCGCCGTCCATCGTGCTCGAAGACGTGCGCCTGACATTGGCGAGCGCGGCGGGAGCGGTCAACATCCTCAACGGCGTCAGCCTCGCGGTGGCGCCTGGGGAAGCAGTGGCCCTGCTCGGTCCGTCGGGGTCCGGAAAGTCCTCGCTGCTGATGGTAGCGGCCGGTTTGGAAGCACCGACCGCCGGGCAGGTCAGCGTCGCGGGACGTTCGCTGACCGGCCTTTCCGAGGACGCGCTGGCGCGGTTCCGGCGGGAACATGTCGGGATCGTGTTTCAATCCTTCCATCTCGTGCCGACCATGACCGCGCTGGAAAATGTCGCCGTGCCGCTGGAGCTGTTGCGCCGTCCCGATGCGTTCGCGCGCGCCGAGGCGGCGCTGGGTTCGGTCGGCCTCGCCCACCGGCTTGACCATTATCCGGGGCAATTGTCGGGCGGCGAGCAGCAGCGCGTCGCTTTGGCCCGCGCCATGGTGCATGAGCCAGACGTGCTCTTTGCCGACGAGCCGACCGGCAATCTCGATGGCGCCACGGGAGCCGCCATCATCGAGCTCCTGTTCTCCTTGCGCGCGCGCGCACACGCGACCTTGTTTCTCGTCACCCATGAGGAAGTCCTGGCTACGCGCTGCGACCGCATTCTGCGCATGAAGGACGGCCTGATTGTGGCCGAGGAACGGACGAAATGAGTTCTCTCACCCTGGCGATCCGCTTTGCGCGCCGGGAGCTCCGGAGCGGCCTTTCCGGTTTCCGCATCTTCCTTGCCGCGTTGACGCTGGGCGTAGCGGCCATAGCAGGGGTGGGCTCCCTGGGCGAGGCGTTCCTGACCGGACTCTCCGAACAGGGACGCACTTTGCTGGGTGGCGACATAAGGCTGCAACGGCTTTATCAGCCTGCAACCGGCACCGAGCGCAAGTTCCTGACGGATTACGGCGCGGTCTCCGAATCCGCCACGCTGCGCAGCATGGCGACGGCCACGAATGACTCAGCGAAAAGGACTCTGGTGGAGTTGAAGGCCGTCGATCCTGCCTATCCGCTGTTGGGACAGGCGGTGCTCGCGCCCGCTGGCGATCTTCAAGCGGCACTGAGTTGCGACGCGACCGGCTGCGGCGCGGTGGTGGAAGACGCGCTCATCGCCCGCCTGGGTGTGAAGGCCGGCGCGACCATCCGCATCGGCGATTCCGACTTCGTCGTGCGAGCCCGCATCGTCACCGAGCCGGACCGCGTGGCCGGCGGGTTCACTTTGGGACCGCGCGTGCTGATTTCGAGCGAGGGGCTTTCGCGCGCGAAGCTGATCACGCCGGGAAGCCTGCTCAATTATTCCTACCGTGTCGCCTTTGCGAACGAAACCACGATGCCGGAACAGTTTCGCGCAGCGCTCGCAGCGGCCTTTCCCGAGGCGGCGTGGGAAATCAACGATCGAAGCAACGCCATCCCGCGTGTGACGCTCTTTGTCCAGCAGGCCACGATGTTCTTGACCCTTGTGGGGCTGACCGCCCTGGTGGTGGCGGGCGTTGGCGCGGGTCAAGCCGTGGAAGCGTTCCTGCAAAGGCGGCGCGCAACCATTGCGACCCTGAAAGCCATGGGCGCCGAGGGGGGTGACATCTTCCTGATCTATCTCCTCCAGATCATGGCGGTGGCCGCGGTGGGTCTGGTTCTGGGCCTGGCTCTCGGAGCCGCCCTCCCCTTCGCTGTGGAGCATTTCTTCGGCGAGCAGATTCCCGCACCTGCGCATTACGCCGTCTATGCCGGACCGCTCGTGCTCGCCGCGGCCTTCGGCACGCTGGCGGCGCTAGGCTTCGCCATTCTTCCGCTGGCGCGCGCGCGGGAAATCGCGCCTGCCGGATTGTTCCGCGATCTGGTTGCGCCCTCCTCGCGGAATGGGCGCTGGCCCTATCGTGTCGCGGCTTTCGCGGCATTTGGAAGCATCGCGGCGCTGTCGATTCTGCTCTCCCCTTATCCTCTGTTCAATCTCGGATTCCTGGGCGGGAGTTTCGCGGTGTTGCTCGCGCTGCGTTTGATCGCGACGGCGTTCCGCCATCTCCTGGCACGGATGCCTCGCCGCAAGTCCCAAATGCTGCGCCTGGCTCTGGCCAATCTCACACGGCCCGGCACGCCGACCGCCAGCATCATCGTGGCGCTGGGCCTCGGACTTACATTGCTTGCCACCGTCGCGCTGATCCAGGCGAGTGTCGAAGCCCAGGTCGAAGACCAATTGCCCTCGCGCGCGCCGAGTTTCTTCTTCGTCGATATTCAAGAGAACCAGATCGACGCGTTCACCAAGCTCGTGTCGGGATTTCCCACCGCGGCGGATTTCAACGCCACACCGATGTTGCGCGCGCGAATCGTCAGACTGAACGGCGTACCCGTCGCGGACGCCAAGGTCGCCAGCGATTCACGCTGGGCGGTGGATGGCGACCGCGCCATCACCTACGCAACGACCCGGCCCAAGGATGCGCGGGTGGTGGAAGGTCCGAGCTGGTGGCCCGCCGATTATCGCGGTCCGAGCCTGGTTTCATTCTCGCGCGATCTCGCTCGCGGCATGGGGCTGAAAATCGGCGACACGATCACAGTCAACATCATCGGGCGGGACCTCGATTTGCGCATCTTCAATCTGCGCGAGATCGATTTTCGTACCGGCGGCATGAATTTCGTTCTCATGGCATCGCCCGGTGTCGTTGATAAGGCGCCGCACACATTTCTTTCCACTGTGCGCGCGGCGCCCTCGCAAGAAGAAGCGATGTTCCAGGCGGTGTCGAAGGATTTTCCCAATGTGACTGTGGTGCGCGTGAAAGAAGCTCTGGCCCAGGTGGGCGAGCTTTTGGCGGCGCTCGCTCGCGGTATCGCGATTGCGAGCCTCGTCACGATTTTCGCCGGCGTGCTGGTCCTTGCCGGAGCCATCGCCGCAGGACACCGCGCACGGCTCTACGATGCGGTGGTGCTCAAAGTGTTGGGCGCGACGCGCGGACGGCTCGGCATCGTCTACGCGATCGAATATGGTTTGCTCGGCGCGCTGGCGGGCCTGGCGGCGCTGATCGCCGGGACTTTGGCGGCTTGGGGAGTCGCCTATTTCGCGCTCGACATTCCCTTGGTCTTTGCCGGCCGCGCCGTCGCGTTCACGATCGCGGGAGGCGCTTTGGGCACGCTGATCCTGGGCCTATCGGGCGGCTTTGCCGCCATGGCCGCAAAGCCCGCCGCAAGGCTTAGGAACCCTTAATTTGCATTAAATGCAAAGCGTGGGCCGTGCCTTGATGTTGGAGGCGCGAAGACCGATATTAGGCGCGGTCCGTGTGACCAGAGATTTTCAGGAGAGTCGCCATTATGGCCGAATACGACAATCGGGTTCGGAGCTACGGCACGACATCGGACGTCGCGATCGATCAAGGCCTCAGGGCCTATATGCTCCGTGTCTACAACTACATGCTGATGGGCCTTGGGCTCACCGGGCTCATGGCCTGGTTTACGGCGAACACGCCGGCCTTCGCGCAGTTGTTCTTCAACCAGACCGCCGGCGGTTATACGCTTTCGGGTCTGGGCTGGATCGTGCTGCTGGCGCCGCTGGGTCTGGTGTTCTTCATCAGCTTCCGCATCCAGCAGATGAGCTTTGGGGCTGCCCAGGCGACATTCTGGATCTATGCCGGCCTGATGGGCATCGGCTTGACGCCTGTTCTGATGCTCTACACCGGCGCAAGCGTGGCTCAGGTCTTCTTCACCACCGCCGCGACCTTTGGCGCGATGAGCCTGTGGGGCTACACCACCAAGCGCGATCTGTCCGGCTTTGGTTCGTTCCTTTTCATGGGCCTGATCGGTATTCTGATCGCATCCGTGGTCAACATGTTCATGCAATCGGGCATGATGCAGTGGATCATCTCGGTGCTCGGCGTGCTGATCTTCACCGGCCTCACCGCCTATGACACGCAGTCGATCAAGGAGACCTATTTCGTCGGCGACGACGGAACGGTGGCCGGCAAGAAGGCCATCATGGGGGCGCTGCGCCTCTATCTCGACTTCATCAATCTGTTCCTGATGCTTCTGCGCCTGATGGGCGACCGTCGCTAAGCCCTTCGCGTAAAACAGCAAAGCCCCGGAAGCGTCGCTTCCGGGGCTTTTTTGTGATTGCGGCAGCGGCAAGCGTGAATATTTTTAGGGCTCAAAAAAGTTCCATTCCTCTGAGAACCCAACCCCTGCGATGCCGTTATTTATCATGCAAGCGAAATCTAGAGGTTAGCTGTGTCCGGAGAATCAGAAGCGCCGGAGGAACGGATGAAACGTTTTCAAGCACTTGCGGCGAAAGCGCGCCTATCCGCAGCGAAGAGTTCTTCTCCGATCGACAGAAATGAGTTTCTAAGAATCGCCAATGAGTGGGAAGAGATGGCAAACATGGTCAATCCAAACACGGAGAAGTCGCAGGGGTAAGGTGGGTTGTGCGCGGCGAAGGATTTGCTGGCTGTAGGCCGCGCGGAATTTCCGAAGTCCAAAGTCCAGAGGAATCGGGCGAGGGTCTTGTGAGCGTCAAATACGAGGAGTACCGGCGCAACGCCGATCACTGCCTACAGATGGCGCTTACCGTTTCGAGCGATGGCTATCGGGTGTCGTGGCTGAAACTGGCACAAGCCTGGTTGCAGATGATACCGGCCGATCAGCTCAAAACAGCCAAGGAGACCTACGAAGCTATCGTCCATCTTCGGGCAACACACGCGAAGGATCTTAAGTCCTCTCACTAGAGGCGATGCGGTACCCGCCAGCCGCGACGGCGGATTCCGAAGGCAAAACGCGCGCCATCGGCAAGCGGATTCGGGCCTGCTCGCTTTCCAGCATGGCCTTCACCAAAAGCGGCTGCGAATCGGACAACTCCACCGCCAGACATTGCATCGCCATCTCGGGCAACGCGCCCCGAGGCAGATCGCCGATCATCTTCTCCAATGTGTCGTTAATCTGTTTGCCCGCGTTGCAGATCGCCAAAGCAATCTGAAGCGCCTCGCGATCATTGAACATTCGGTCCCCCCGAGGTTCCAGATGAAGCTGTTCGTGCTGTGAGAAAGACGTTACGCCCAAACCGTGCCGCGGACAAATGCTTCATGATCGCGAAGCATGGTGGGATGCCGGTTGGCCTGTGGCGCTCTAGACGAGACGTGCTGGGCGCTCAGCCGCGGAGGACGCTTTGTCCGCCTGTGCCGGGCGTATCGGGAATCGGGAAAAGACCTGTTTGCAGTTCGGACACTTCAGAAAAGGTTCTCGCAGGAAGATCGTCCAGATGGTTCTTCCATGTCTCTGAACAGGTTGCGCGCAATTCGGGCAGGGATCCCCAGGATAGAATCGTTTGGACATCGTCTCAGGCGGTCAGCCCCTCTCGTTGCAAGGCGTCCCCCCTGATCTCCCACCGCACGCTTCAAGCGCGTCTTATCGAGCCAAACACATGCTAAGGCGTTTTGTTCCACGTTGAATTTTTTTTAAGCTGCATAGACGAGACGGCGCAGAGGAATTCGGCGGGCTTTGCTCGCCATCAATACGATGCGGCAACCGGTCTCAGCAGCTTGCGATCCAGAACGCGCAAGACGCCCGCCAGATCGTGGCCTCGTTTGAGCACCTGACCGCCGGCGGCAACCACCGAATACTGCCCCTGACGATCCTTCAATCTGGGACGCTTCTCGATGGAATAGAGTGGCATCTCCCTGGTGCTGCGGAATACCGAAAACACCGCCACGTCGGCGCGAAAATCGATGGCGTAATCGCGCCACTCGCCCGCCATCACCATGCGGCCATAGGTGTTCAAGATGCGCTTGAGTTCGGGCCTGTCGAAGCGGATATGGGAATCACGCTGCTCGGCCGGCCAACTTGAGTTGCCGTCCGAAATTTCGCCCCGGAAGGAAGACCGTGCGGAATAGGGCAATTCCGCACGGCTCAGAGCCACGGGTTCGTCAGTCATCGAGGCGAGCATGGAACGTCGCGCGTGCCGCGGCAAGGGTTTTGCGACGTTCCTGTGTCAAGACATGCAGGCCTCAGACGCTTCACATCACATGCACTTGATGGATGTCTCCGCCCCAAAAATGACTCATTGAGAACAAAGGCGCGCCTCTTTGACCCTCCATGTTTCGGCAGTCGGTCGGAGTAGAGTCTCGACCGGGAGTTTTACCCCAGCCCCCCAGCCCCTGCCGGTTGGGCTTCCTGCTCCGACCGACTTTCGACCCATCGATTTCCATCCAGATTCCCCCCAGGCCGGCCCCTTTTCAGGGCCGGTATTCTGTCGGGCCGGCAGACGTCCTTGCCCCTCGTCAGCCCCAAAAGTGCGCGACCGATCATTAAGTTGATGTCATTCCCGGCCGGGCGAGGCATTGGCCTCGCGAGGGGAAGGGAAACCATCTGCTGAGTGGATCCCCTTCCCTCACCGTGGCTTTCGCCACGGCTCGCCGGGGATGACGATCTGAAAAATTCGCAGGTGCAATCGCGCAGGCGTGACGAACCCACCGGCCTTTGGAACAAAGGAAGGTCTTGCGGCGAAGGAGCGATTTTTCTAAGGGAACACACCCAATGTTACCGGGTCCCTTTGAGCCGCCTGCCGCCATGATCATCATCCAGGGCCTGACCAAGAAATTCGGCTCGATCACCGCTGTGTCGGGGATCGATCTTACCGTGGCCAAGGGCGAGGTTCTGGGCTTCCTCGGACCCAACGGCGCGGGCAAATCGACCACCATGAAGATGATCGCCGGCTATTTCACGCCAACCGCCGGCCGGGTCTCGATTTGCGGCCACGACGTGGAAACCGACACCATCGCCGCGCAAGCCCAACTGGGCTATCTGCCCGAAGGCGCGCCCGCCTATGGCGATATGACGCCGCGCCAATTTCTCTGCTTCATCGCGGAGGCGCGCGGCTTTACCGGCAAGGATGCCAAGAAACGCGCCGCGGATGCCGCCGCGAAGACCGAGCTCGAGCCGGTCATGGAGCAGCCGATCGACACATTGTCGAAGGGATTCAAGCGGCGCGTCGGGCTGGCGCAAGCCATTCTCCACGACCCGCCGGTCCTGGTGATGGATGAACCGACCGACGGTCTGGACCCCAATCAGAAGCACAGCGTGCGCCAGCTCATCCGGGGGATGGCGGCGGAAAAGGCGATCATCATCTCCACCCATCTTCTGGAAGAGGTGGAAGCGGTCTGCACCCGGGCCGTCATCATCGACCGCGGCAGGATCGTGGCCGACGGCACGCCTTCCTATCTGCTCTCCCGCTCCCGCCATCACAATGCGGTCACTGTCGCGCTCCCCGTCGGTCAAGCCGCCGCCGCCAAAGCCGCGCTCCAGGCCCAGTCCGGGATCGCTTCCGTCGAGGAAGGCCAACGAAATGACGGCGTCGCCACCCTGACCGCGTATCCGCGCGGCAACGCGCTGATCGTCGAACAAGTCAGCGCCCTGGCCCACGCCGAGCAATGGGACGTGAAGGAGCTCTACGCGGAAGCCGGGCGGCTGGACGACGTATTCCGCGCCATCACCACTCCGGATGCACAGCGCGCCCGTGAACGAGCGGGAGCGGCGGCATGAGACCGGTCCTTGCCATCTTCAAACGCGAATTCGCCGCCTATTTTGCGACACCGATCGCCTATGTGTTCATCGTCATCTTCCTGCTCGCGATGGGCGCTTTCACTTTTTCCGTCGGCCACTTCTACGACAATGGAGTCGCCAACCTCTCGGTCTTCTTCGGTTATCATCCCTGGCTCTATCTTTTCCTGGTGCCGGCCGTCGGCATGCGGCTGTGGGCCGAGGAGCGACGGCTCGGCACGATGGAGCTGCTTCTGACTTTGCCCATTCCGATCTGGGCAAGCGTGCTGGGCAAGTTCCTTGCCGCCTGGGCATTCATCGGCGTCGCGCTGCTGCTGACATTCCCGATCTGGATCACCGTCAATTATCTCGGCAATCCCGACAATGGCGTCATCGTGGCGAGCTATGTCGGCAGCTTCCTGATGGCGGGCGCCTATCTGGCAATCTCGGCGGCGATATCGGCCACCACCAACAATCAGGTCATCGCTTTCGTGGTGAGCGTACTCGTGTGCTTCCTCTTCACCATTTCGGGTGCGCCTCTGGTGCTGGATTTCTTCCAGAATTGGGCGCCCGTGGTGTTGGTGAACACAATTTCCAGCTTCAGCTTCCTCACCCATTTCCAGGCCATTTCGTCGGGCGTGATCGATCTTCGCGATCTTGTCTATTTCTGCTCGCTGATCGCGCTGTTTCTCATCGTGAACATCGTGCTGGTCGATCTCAAGAAAACGGATTGAGCGGAAATGAATCGTCTTTCCCGTAAGGTCTATGCACTCGGCGCCGTTGCGCTTGCGGTGGTGCTGTTTGTCTCTCTCAATATCGTCGCCAACACCTGGCTTGGAACGGCGCAGCTCGATCTGACCCAGAACAGTCTCTTTACGGTTTCGCCGGGCACCAAGGCGACGCTCGACAAATTGCCGGAACCCGTCACGCTGCGCTTCTATTTCTCGCGCGAACCGGCCACGTCCTACGCGACGATCGTGGCCTATGCGCAGCGCGTGCGCGATCTGCTGCAGGAATATGCCGCGCTCGGCCATGGCAAGGTCATCGTGGAAGAGATCGATCCCAGGCCCTTCACGCCGGCCGAGGACGAGGCCGTCGCGCAAGGCCTGACCGGCGCGCCAACTCAGGAAGGCGACAATGTCTATTTCGGCCTGGTCGGCACCAATACGCTGGCCGGCCATGAGGTGATTCCGTTTTTCGATCAGTCGCGCGAGGAATATCTCGAATATGACCTCACCTCGATGGTCGACAAACTTTCGGTGCCGCAGAAACCCAAGCTCGGAGTTCTTTCGGCACTGCCGCTGGAGGCCGGGGCGGGCGGACTGCAAGCCGCACTTCAGGGCAATTCTCAGCCCTATGTGATCTATCAACAGCTCCGCGACACCTTCGACGTGCAGATGCTTGACCCGATGATGATCGATCGCATCCCGGAGGGCATTTCCACCCTGCTGGTTGTTCATCCCGCAAACTTCGACGCCTCGGTCCAATATGCGATCGACCAATTCGTGATGAAGGGCGGTCACGCCATCGTCTTTGTCGACCCGATGTCGGAAGCCTCCGCTGCACAGGGACCCGGACCTCAGGACCAGGGCGACAAGACGAGCTCCACGCTCGGCCCGGTGCTGACCGCCTGGGGCGTCGATTTCGATCCGACCAAAGTGGTCACTGACGCCGATCTGGCACAGCCGGTCCAGTTCGGCGGACCGACCGGCCAGCCGCAGGTGATCGACTACATTGCCTGGCTGCGCATGACGCCGCTGAACTTCAACACCAGCGATCCCATCACCGCCAATCTGCAAGTCCTCAATGTCGCGACCGCCGGCGCGCTGAAACCCCATCAGGGCGCGACGACGAAATTCGTGCCCCTGTTGACCAGCTCCTCGCGCGCGGCACTGATCGATTCCATGCTGGTTCGGGTGGTGCAGAATCCCTCCGACCTGCTGCGCCGCTTCGAGCCGACGGGCGAAAAATTCGTCATCGGCGCACGCATCTCGGGCCCGGCGAAGACGGCCTTCCCGAACGGGGCCCCCAACGCACCGCCTAAGCCGCCGGCGGAACCGGGCGCAGCACCCAAGCCCGACAACGGAGCGCTGCCGGCCCAGGTGAAGGACGCCAAGGACATCAATGTCGTCGTCGTTGCGGACAGCGATTTGCTCGACGATCGCTTCTGGGTCCAGGTGCAGAACCTGCTCGGCCAGCGCGTCGCCACGCCCTCAGCCGACAATGGCGCGCTGGTGATGAACGCGGTCGAAAACATGATGGGCTCCAATGGGCTGATCTCGCTGCGCACGCGCGAACGTTCCGCCCGGCCCTTCGTGGTGGTCGACCGGATTCGCCGCGATGCGGAAGGGCGCTTCCTCGCGGAACAGCAGGCGCTGACGGAGAAGGTGAATACGACCCAGGCGAATCTGCGCGCCCTTCAGGGTCAGAACCAGCAGAACCCCAACGGCGCGCCCGTGCTCAACAAAGATCAGCAAGCGCAGATCGACAAGCTGCGGCGCGATCTGGTCGACACGCGCGCCAGCCTGCGCCAGGTGCAGGCGAGCCTGCGCCAGAACGTGGAGAGCCTCGGCACCCTGCTTGCGTTCCTCAACATCGCGCTGGTGCCGATCCTGATCGGGGCAGCCGCGATCGTGCTTTCCTTCCTGCGCCGGCGCCGGCGCGCCCGTGCGATGGGGCTCTGACATGGCGAACGCAACCGCAAGCGTGGGAAGCGATCCGAGGAAGCGCAATCTCGCAATTCTCGGCGCGGTTACCGCATTCTTTTTCATCCTCGCGATTCTTGCCGTGATCCAGCAGGCGCGCTCGCTAGCGCCCAAATTCGAGGAGCGTCCGTTCTTCCCCGGTCTGGCCGCGCGCATCAACGACCTGGGCGCGGTCACCATCACATCGAAGAGCGGCACCTTCCATCTGCAGCTTCAGCAAGGCAAATGGGTCGTGGTCGAGAAAAATTCCTTCCCCGCCGACGCAGGCCAGATTCGCGCCGTGGCCGTGGGCATGGCCGAATTGACCATGCTGGAGCCCAAGACGGCGCGCGCCGACTGGCTGACCTATGTCGGCCTCGGCGCACCCGACAAAGGCGGCGATGCGGTCGATGTGACGCTGGCCGATATGTCGGGCAAACCGATGGCGGAGCTGGTGGTCGGTCACACCCAAGGCGCCACCGATGCGCTCGGACGTCAGGCGCTTTATGTGCGGCGGCCCAATGAGAACCAATCCTGGCTCGCGCGCGGCGCGCTGACGCCCAAGCCCAATGCCGCGGACTGGCTGGACAGGAATGTCATCAATATCGCGCGCGACCGGGCGAAAGGCGCCACCGTCACCCCTGCCACGGGGCCGGCCTACACAATTTCGCGCGACAGCAAGGACCAACAGGATTTCAAGCTCCTCGACCTGCCGGCGGGACGTTCTCTGTCCTTCGACGGTTCACCCGACGGCGTCGCCGGCGCGATCGTCGGCTTCAATATCGAGGATGTGGCCAAGGCCGATCAGTTCGATTTCTCCAAGGCGCCGCAATCGGTGTTCCACACTTTCGATGGCCTGGACGTCACCGTGAAGATCGCCACCAAAGGCATGGATCATTGGGCGACGCTTTCGGCGGCGGGGATGAATCCGGCGACGCAGACCGAGGCAGCTGCGATCAATGCGCGCCTCAATGGCTTTGCGTTCAAACTGCCGGAGATGAGCATGGAGCAGATCGTGCCCGCACGAGAGGTTCTGCTCAAACCGCCGGGTGGACCGCCGACGGCCGCGCCCCCCGCTACCGCCGCCCGGGGCGCTCCGGGCGCACCGCGGGCACGCTGACGCCCGCACCGAGAGGGAGTCGCAACCAGCCAGCGCATCGGCTATCACCTGCTCCGTCTCGTGGGGCGCTAGAGCGTTTGACCGAAGAACCGATTTTTCTCACCAATCTCTGGTACATGGCCGGGCTTTCGGCGTCGCTGAAGCCGGGAGGATTGCGCCGCGAGATGATCTGCGGCGAGCCTGTGCTGCTTGCCCGCGGCCAGGACGGGCGTGCCTTTGCGCTGCGCGACATCTGCCCGCATCGCGCGGCGCCTTTATCGGCCGGGCGCTTCAAGGACGGCACCGTCGAGTGCCCCTATCATGGCTGGCGTTTTAAGCCCGACGGCCAATGCGCCCATATCCCCTCCGTCCTGCAGGAGGCCAGCATCGATGTTGCCCGCATCGCCGTGCGCAGCTATCCCTGCCGCGAGCAGGACGGGTTGATCTGGGTCTATTTTGCCGCCGACGCGAAGGCGAACGCCGCGCCCGTGCTGGATCCGCCGCGCATCCCCATCGGGACCGCGGACGGCCACGCCACCCCTCGCTTCATCGAGGCGCAGCTTTTCCCCTGCGAGGTCGATCATGCGGTGGTTGGATTGATGGACCCCGCGCATGGGCCCTTCGTGCATCGCGCCTGGTGGTGGCGGAGCGAGGCTTCGATCCACGCCAAGGCGAAACACCACGCGCCTTCGACCCGCGGCTTCACCATGGTCAGCCATCCCCCCTCATCCAATTCCTTCTTCTATAAGGTTCTGGGCGGCGGTCTTATGACCGAAATTCGCTGCGAGCTGCCCAGCCTGCGTTTCGAACATATCCGCGCCGGCAAGCGCGAGGTTCTGGGCTTTACCGCGGTGACGCCGCAGGACGCGACGCATACGCTGGTGACGCAGGTGTTCTATTGGAACTCGCCCTGGCTGGCGGCATTCAAGCCTTTCTTCCGTCCCTTTGCCCGCGCCTTCTTGGCCCAGGACCGGAGAATCGTGGAATTGCAGAATGAGGGGCTTAAATTTGCGCCGCCGCAGATGCTGATTCAGGACGCAGATGTGCCGGCGATATGGTACCACCGGCTCAAGAAGACGTGGGCCGAATCGGTGGAGAGCGGCAAGCCGTTCGAGAATCCCGTACAGGAGCGGACGCTCCGCTGGCGAAGCTGATCCCGCCCTCGTTCGCGAGGGCGTTTTCATGTGGCCGGGCTTGACCCGGCCATCCATTGTAAGGCCACTCGGTGCGCGGACGCGCACCGGCTGGATGGCCGCCTTAGGTGCGGCCATGGTGAGTGAGCGAATATGCCTAAGCGCGTAGATATCCATACGATCATGATCATCGGCGCCGGGCCCATCGTCATCGGCCAGGCCTGCGAATTCGACTATTCCGGCGCGCAAGCCTGCAAAGCCTTGCGCGCCGAGGGCTACCGCATCGTGCTGGTGAATTCCAACCCGGCTACGATCATGACCGACCCGGGCCTCGCGGACGCGACCTATATCGAGCCGATCACGCCGGAATTCGTCGAGAAGATCATCGCGCGCGAAAAACCGAACGTACCGGAAGGGCGCGTCTTCGCGCTGCTTCCCACCATGGGCGGCCAGACCGCGCTCAACACCGCGCTCGATCTCAATGAAAGCGGTGTGCTCGCCAAATACGGAATCGAGATGATCGGCGCCAAAGCCGACGCCATCGCCAAGGCCGAAGACCGCCAGCTCTTCCGGGAGGCCATGGAGCGCATCGGCCTCGAATCTCCTCGCTCGGTGTTCGTGCTGGATCAGAAATCCGCCATGGCCGCGCTCGAGCGGATCGGGCTTCCCACCATCATCCGGCCCTCCTTCACGCTCGGCGGCACCGGCGGGGGCATCGCCTATAACCGCGAGGAATTCGCCGAGCTCGCGGCGGGTGCGCTTGAAGCATCGCGCGGCCACGGCATCCTGATCGAGGAATCGGTGCTCGGCTGGAAGGAATATGAGATGGAGGTGGTGCGCGACAAACGCGACAACGCCATCATCGTCTGCTCCATCGAGAATCTCGATCCCATGGGCGTCCATACCGGCGATTCCATCACGGTCGCGCCGGCGCTGACGCTCACCGACAAGGAATATCAGCGCATGCGCACCGCCTCGATTGCGGTGTTGCGCGAAATCGGCGTGGAGACGGGCGGATCGAATGTGCAGTTTGCGCTCAATCCCGCCGATGGGCGCATGGTCATCATCGAGATGAACCCACGCGTGTCGCGGTCTTCGGCGCTGGCTTCCAAAGCGACCGGTTTCCCGATCGCGAAAGTCGCGGCCAAGCTCGCCGTCGGCTACACGCTGGACGAACTCACCAACGACATCACGCGGGTGACGCCGGCCTCGTTCGAGCCCACCATCGATTACATCGTCACCAAGATTCCGCGCTTCGCCTTCGAGAAATTTCCCGGCGCCGAGCCAATCCTCACCACCTCGATGAAATCGGTGGGCGAGGCGATGGCCATCGGCCGCACTTTCGCGGAATCCCTGCAGAAGGCGCTGCGCTCGCTGGAAACCGGGCTATCGGGGCTGGACGAGATCGCCATCCCCAATCTCGGCCAGGGCGATGATAGCAACGCGATCCGCGCCGCGCTCGGCCGGCCCACGCCCGACCGTCTGCGTGTCGCCGCCCAGGCGTTGCGGCTCGGCACCAGCCAAGACGAGCTGACGCGCATCACCGGTTATGATCCCTGGTTCGTCGGAGAAATCGCCGAAATCCTGCGTGCCGAGGATGCGGTCCGCGAGAGCGGCCTTCCCAAAGACGCCGATGGCCTGCGCCGCTTGAAGGGGATGGGATTCTCCGACGCGCGGCTGGCGACGCTCACGGGCACAAAAGAGGGCGACGTGGTTAAGGCGCGCGCGAAGCTTGGCGTGCATCCGGTCTATAAGCGCATCGATACCTGTGCCGCCGAATTCGCCGCCCTCACCTCTTACATGTACTCGACCTATGAAGCGCCCGTGGGCGGTGAGGTCGAATGCGAAGCGCGCCCCAGCGAGAAGCGCAAAGTCATCATTCTGGGTGGTGGCCCCAACCGCATCGGCCAGGGCATCGAGTTCGACTATTGCTGCTGCCACGCCTGCTTTGCGCTGTCCGAGCGTGGTTTCGAAACCATCATGATCAATTGCAATCCCGAAACGGTCTCGACCGATTACGACACCTCCGACCGGCTCTATTTCGAGCCTCTCACCGCCGAAGACGTGCTGGAGATCATCCGGCTCGAGCAAAGCAAAGGTACGCTCGCGGGCGTCATCGTGCAGTTCGGCGGTCAGACGCCGCTGAAGCTTGCCGGCGCCCTGGGCCGCGCGGGAATCCCTATCCTGGGCACTTCGGCCGATGCCATCGATCTTGACGAAGACCGCCAGCGCTTCCTGGAGCTGCTGCACAAACTCGGTTTGAGGCAACCCGAAAACGGCACGGCGCGCGATATCGATACGGCGGTGAAGGTCGCGCGCCAGATCGGTTATCCCACGATACTGCGCCCATCCTACGTGCTGGGCGGGCGCGGCATGATCATCGTGGCCGACGAGCCGGCGCTGAAGAACGCGCTCAAATCGGGCGAGCTGTTCCGCATTTCGGGCGACAACCCGGTCTTGATCGACCGTTTCCTCCAGCATGCCACGGAGATCGACGTCGACGCCATCGCCGACGACACGGGCGAAGTCTTTATCGCCGGAATCATGGAACATATCGAGGAAGCCGGTATCCATTCCGGTGATTCCGCTTGCGCCCTGCCTCCTCACTCCATCAGCGCCGAGCTCATTGCCGAACTCGAGCGTCAGACCGTGGCGCTGGCCCGGGCCCTGGGCGTTTGTGGTCTGATGAATGTGCAATACGCCATCCAGAATGGCGAGATCTTCGTCCTGGAGGTGAATCCGCGCGCGTCGCGCACGGTTCCCTTCGTCGCCAAGGCCATCGGCCTTCCGGTCGCAGGCCTTGCCGCGCGCGTGATGGCCGGCGAACGTCTTTCCGCGCTCCCGCTGGCGCGCTCCAGAAAATCCCATATCGCCGTCAAGGAAGCGGTGCTTCCCTTCGCGCGCTTCCCCGGCGTGGACACGATCCTGGGCCCCGAGATGCGTTCCACCGGCGAGGTGATGGGGCTCGACACCGATTTCGGCCGTGCTTTCGCCAAGAGCCAGATTGGCGGGGGCACCAAGCTTCCCCTTTCGGGAACTGTCTTCATCTCGGTTAGGGACACCGACAAAGGCGACGCTCACAAGCCGGCCGCCGAGCTGATCGCCATGGGCTTCGACATCGTCGCCACGCGGGGAACGGCCAAATATCTCCAGGCGGCCGGCCTGCCCGTCAGGATCATCAACAAAGTCTTGGAGGGGCGCCCGCACATCGTGGACGAAATGAAAAACGGCGAGATTTCGCTCGTCTTCAACACCACGGATGGCGCCCAGGCCTTGTCGGACTCCGCCTCGATCCGCAAGACCGCCTTGCACATGAAAATACCCTACTGCACCACCATGGCCGGAGCCGCGGCGGTGACGCAGGCCATCCAATCGCTGAAATCGGGCTCCCTTGAAGTCGCTCCCTTGCAGTCATATGCTTAAAAACTGGTCTTGAGCCTTAGAGCCGCCGGAAACGGTGACCAAATCTCAAGCGTTGTGTTCAATCGTTCTGGTATGTCCGTTCGCGAACGGGCCGCCCGGAGCTAAGTAGTTCTGTCGAATCGAGGTGAAAAGGGATGGAACGTATTCCGATGACGGCCGCGGGCTATAAGGCCCTGGAGGACGAGATCCAGCATCTGAAACTGGTCGAGCGCCCCGTCGTCATCAAAATGATCACGGAAGCGCGCGCCCATGGCGACCTTTCGGAAAATGCGGAATACCATGCGGCCAAAGAGCGCCAAGCCTTTATCGAGGGGCGCTTGATGGACCTTGAGGACAAGGTCAGCCGCGCCGATATCATCGACGTCTCGAAACTGTCCGGCAAGACGGTGAAGTTCGGCGCGACGGTGACGCTCGCCGATGAGGATACCGACACCAAGGTCAAATATCAGATCGTCGGCGACCTCGAGGCGGACGCCAAGCGGGGCAGGATTTCGATCTCCTCGCCGATCGCCCGCGCGCTCATCGGCAAGACGGCCGGCGACACCGTCGAGGTTGCGGCCCCTGGCGGCGCACGCTCCTATGAAATCCTGAAAGTGCAATTCGCTTGATGCGGTTGCGCAAGATTCTGCTATCCGCCGCTTTGCTGGCGGCCTCGGCGCTTCGCGCCGGCGGCGCCTTTGCCGTCGAGATCAATGTGCTCTCCGCTGGCGCAGTGCAGGAGGCCGAGAAGGCTATCGCCGAGGATTTCCGCCATGCGACGGGTAACCGGGTCAATTTTACCGTCGGCACGGTGGGCCAGATCCAGGAGAAGTTGAAAAGCGGCGCGCCCGCCGACGTCATCGTGGTTTCCGCCCCGGCGCTGGAGCAGCTCGAAAGGAGCGGCGATATCCGGGCGCGGAGCGGCGCCGCCTTGGGGCGCATCGGCATCGGCGTCGGGGTCAAGGACGACGCGCCAGTGCCGGACCTATCGACCCCCGAAAAGTTCAAGCAAGCCATGCTAAGGGCGAAGTCCGTGACCTATATGGACCCCGCCGCCGGCGCTTCGTCCGGCATCGCAACCGCGAAAATCCTGCAGGAATTGGGCATCGCAGAGGAAGTCGCGAAAAAGACCAAGCTGACCCAATCGGGCTATTCGGCCGACCGGGTGGCGTCTGGCGAGGTTGAGCTCGCCATCCAGAACGTCAGCGAAATCGTGCCGGTGAAGGGCGTCAAGCTGGCCGGCATGCTGCCGGAGCCTTTGCAGGTCTACACCGCCTATAGCGCGGGCGTGGCCACCAAAAGCATCGCCCCCAAGGAGGCGACGGATTTCATCCGTTTTCTCGCCCGCGCCGAAGCGTCCGCCCGCTGGAAAGAGGCCGGTATCGAGCCGGCGCATTGAACGCGCCATCTTCGCCAGTTCGGGGCCTGCCTCAAATTCACCACAACAAAGCCTCCCCTGCCCTATATTAGGGGGCAGCAACCCAGGGGCCGCTCCATGGCGACCATCGCTCTCGTCGACGACGATAAGAATATCCTCGCTTCCGTGACCATGCTGTTGGAGCAGGAAGGCTACCATGTGCGCAGCTATACCGACGGCGCTTCGGCGCTGACGGCGCTCTCGGCCAATCCGCCCGACATGGCGATATTGGACATCAAAATGCCGCGGATGGACGGCATGGAGCTGCTGAGGCGATTGCGTCAGACCCATGAACTCCCGGTGATCTTGTTGACCTCGAAGGACGAAGAGATCGACGAGCTGATGGGACTGAACGCGGGCGCGGACGACTACATCCGCAAACCGTTTTCGCAGCGCCTGCTGCTGGAGCGCGTCAAAGCGGTGCTTCGCCGGGCCGAGGGACGCAAGGGCGCCCAGCCTACGCCCGCGGAAGCGAAACAAACCCTGACAAGGGGGAAACTCACACTCGACCCCATGCGCCACGAATGCGTGTGGGACGGCAAACCGGTGCGTCTCACGGTGACGGAGTTCCTGATCCTGCAATCGCTGGCGCAGCGGCCCGGCTTCGTGAAGAGCCGGGATAACCTGATGGACTCGGCCTATGACGATCAGGTCTATGTGGACGACCGCACCATCGACTCGCACATCAAGCGCTTGCGCAAGAAATTCAAGGCGATCGATGACGAGTTCGATTCCATCGAGACGCTTTACGGGGTGGGCTATCGCTACAAGGAGAGCTGAGGGGCAGACTCTACGCTTCGAAATGAGGGTGTTCTTCTGAACGAAAGGCCGCAATTCCAGTCGCGCGCACAGCAATCGGCGCCCCGCCCGATGAGCGCGGATTTGCCGTATCGGCCGCGCCGGCGTTTCTCGGCGCTGACGCGGCGAATCCTGGCCTTCAACGCGATCGCGCTTCTGATCCTTCTCGGCGGCGTGTTGTGGGTGCAGTCCAACCGCATCGGACTCGTCGAGGAACGCATTGCCGGGATTCGCGACCAGGCGCTCATCGTCGCGGGCGCGCTCGCCGAATACACCACCGATCCGGAGCGCCGTGCGATCGAACCGATGCAGGCCGAGCCGTTGCTGCGTCAGCTCATTTCGCCCACGCATTTGCGCGCGCGCGTCTACTCGACCATCGGCCGGCTGCAGATCGACACGCGCAATCTGCTCGCGCGCAATCTGGTGACGACGGAGGAATTGCCGCCGCCCGAGCCGACAAATTCGATCACGGCGTTTTTCAATCGTTCCGTCGCGGCCGTCCAACGCCTTTACGACGGCCTGATGGGCGTGCGGCCTCTTGCCCATATCGAGCCCTATTTCGAGGCCGGCCAGAACGGGCGGGTCTATAGCGAAGTCAATCAGGCGCTGATGGGGGAGCCCGCCAGCAGCGTGCGCGTGAGCGAGCAGGACAAGCTGGTGCTCAGCGTCGCCGTTCCGATCAGGCGCTTCGCCACGCTCTACGGCGTGCTGATGCTGACCACCGAATCGGGGGACATCGACGACATCCTGAAGGCCGAGCGCACCGCGCTGGTCGAGGTGTTTCTGGTCGCTTTTGCCGCGCTGCTGTTTTCGGCGGTGTATCTCGCCGGCTTCATCGCCGCGCCGATTCTGAGACTCGCAGCGGCCGCGGAGCGCGTGCGGCGGGGACGCGCGGGCCGCGACGCCATTCCCACTTTGGACGAGCGCAACGACGAGATCGGCGAGCTTGCCGATTCCCTCTCCGCGATGACGCGCGCGCTATACGACCGCATCGATGCCATCGAAAGCTTTGCCGCCGACGTAGCGCATGAGCTGAAGAACCCGCTCACCTCGCTGAGAAGCGCGGTGGAGATGCTGGAGCGGACCATGGACAGCGCGGACCGCGAACATCTGGCGCAAGTCGTACGCAACGACGTCAAGCGCATCGACCGGCTGATCACCGACATCTCGGCGGCTTCCCGGCTCGATGCCGAACTCTCGCGCGGCCACTCCGAGCCCGTGGACATTTCCAAGCTGCTTGACACCATTGTCGACGTCTATAGCGGGATGGACGTGCCGCGCGGCATTCGCATTGTCTTCATGGACGATTCGGCGAAATCGGCGATTGTACAGGGTATGGGCGAGCGGCTTGGTCAGGTGTTCCGGAATCTGATCGACAACGCCATCTCCTTCAGTCCCGATGGCGGCGCTGTTCGCGTATCGGCGCATGTCGCGGGCGGGTTTGTACGTGCGGTCGTGGAGGATGACGGCCCGGGAATCGCAGAAGACGATTTGGAACGGGTATTCCAACGTTTCTATACCGAGCGGCCCTCCGAACACGGCTTCGGCAAGAATTCCGGCCTGGGCCTGGCCATCGCGCGGCAGATCATCGCCAGTCATGGTGGGCGCATCTGGGCGGAGAACAAGCACGACGCCGAGGGAAACCGCAGCGGGGCGCGCTTCATCGTCGAATTGCCTCTGGCGCGAAGCGGGATGTGATGATGCCGCCGCCGGATTCATCGGCCCCGCGCGTGGCTGTGCACGCGACATCCGTGGTCCTGGGTGCGGCCTCCGCGCCGTTCGGCGGCCCAGTGGACGGGGCCGTCTTGCTCTTGGGCGAGGCCGGCGCGGGCAAATCGGACGTCGCGCTGCGCCTGATCGGCATGGGCGCGAGGCTTCTGTCCGACGATCAGACCCTCTTGTTCGCCGAAGGGGATCGCCTTTTCGCGGAAGGAGTTCCGTCCTTACACGGACGGATGGAGATTCGCGGCGTCGGTATCGTTGCGCTCAAAGCCGCTGGACCGGCCCCGGTGATTCTAGCGGTCATGCTTAACGCGCATGCCGAAATTCCGAGGCTTCCCGAATCGCTGCGCTATGCGCTTTCCGGCCCCCTGAAGGCGTTGAAAGGCCCGCCGCTTCTACATCTGTCCGCGTTTGAGGCCGCCACGCCGGCGAAAATCGCCGCGGCCGCCGCGGCCCTTTCCCGCGGCGCATTTGTCGCAGGCTTGGTTTCGCCGCCTTCCGGCCCTTTTTTCTGAACGGAACGCTGTTATCTTGCGCGCCATTCCAAACTCATAAGGAACATGATCGGTATCGTCATTGTCACGCATGGTCGCTTGGCCGTCGAACTCTTGTCGGCGGTCCAGCATATCGTGGGGCCGCAAACCCATGTGAAGACGGTGTGCATCGGCCCCAATGACGATATCGAAGAGCGGCGCAATGAGATCGCCGCGGCCATCAAGGCGGTGGATCTCGGCAAAGGCGTCGTGCTTGTCACCGATATGTTCGGCGGCACGCCCTGCAACCTTGCGCTCACTCATCTGAAAAAGGGCAAGATCGAGGTGCTGGCGGGGGCCAACCTGCCCAGCCTCATCAAGCTCATCAGTGTACGGATTACCATGCCCTTGGAGAAGGCGGTATGCGAGGCCATCGAGTCGGGCCGCAAATATATGCGCGCCGGCTCTGCCGAGCTTGCCGGGGGCCCGACCGGAAAATCATGAACGGCCAAGGACCCGCCCGCGCCACCGCCATCATCGTGAACAAGCGGGGCCTTCATGCGAGGGCGTCCGCCAAATTCGTGGAAACCGCGGCGCGGTTCCAGTCCGAGGTCACCGTGACCAAAGGGGACGCCAGCGTTTCGGGGCGCTCCATCATGGGATTGATGATGCTGGCGGCCTCGCTCGGCAGCTCGATCGAACTCGCTGCCCAGGGTCCGGACGCATCCGAGGCGGTTGCGGCCCTTGTCGCGCTCATCTCCGCCAAATTTCACGAGGATGCGTGACTCGCTTTTCGCCCGTTCCATGCTAGCTTTCGCATGAGCCGACTCCTTCGGGGATAAGGACATGGGCCGCCTTGCGACTTACATCGGGCGCGTTCTTGGCGTGGCGTTGTTGCTTGCCTTGCCGACAGTGTCCATTGCCGAAAATGCCACGCCCCCGCGCGTCACGCCGGCGCTATGGCGCGTCCACAGCGTGACCAGCACCGTTTATCTCTTCGGTTCGCTCCACATCCTGCCGCCCGCTTACCATTGGACCACCCCCGAAATCGAACGCGCCATGAGCACGTCCGATCTGTTCATTTTCGAGGTCCCCATCGATGAGGCCGCTCTGCAGGACCAGAAGGCCTTCATCGTCGAGCATGGGCTTCTGCCGCCGCACCAAAGCTTGCGAGGCTATCTCACCGCCAATGAATTCCAGACCTATTCGGCGGTCCTGCGGCGAGCGGGATTGAAGCCTGAATTCTTCGAGCATTACCGCCCCTGGCTCGCCGCGGTGATGGTCGGCCTTGCCTATCTGCACCGCGACGATCTCGTGACGCTGAAGGGCGCGGACGACGAACTCATGGCCTATGCGCGCGATCACGGGAAAAAATCCATCTTCCTCGAAAGCATCCGCGAGCAGATGCAGCTGCTCACCGCCGGCGACGACAATGGGCATATCAAAGCGCTGAAGAATCTCCTCCTTACGCTGCCGCGGTCGCGCACGCAGGAGAAGGAGCTGTTCGAAACCTGGTCCAGCGGCGACGCGAAGCGTTTTGCCACCTTACTCGACGGCTATTTCAAGGACCGTCCCGAGGCGAAGGAATTCCTCGTCGACCGGCGCAACCGCGATTGGCTGGGGCCCTTGAAGCAGGCGCTGGCGCGACCCGAGGGCACCGCGATGATGACCGTCGGCGCGGCCCATATTGGCGGGGAGAACGGGCTGTTGGCGCTGCTCTGCGGCGAAGGTTACGACGTCGAGCGCGTGGCCGACAGCGGCGCAGCCGCCGCCAAGGTCTGCGGCGCTGGCGCCTGATCGCGGCCTTCGGCCGCGGGGGCCTGATTGCGGTCCTTGGGTCATCAAATAAAGACATGCAGATTTCTTTATATCCTTCTTGCCCGACTCCGGCCCGGCTGCTATAGCGGCCCCGCCAAAATCCCGAAGAGCGCCCCCCATGACCAAGCCGGAAAAGAACGACTACGCCGTCAAAGACATCGCGCTGGCTGAATGGGGCCGCAAGGAAATCGCCATCGCCGAGACCGAGATGCCGGGCCTGATGGCGACGCGCGAGGAATACGGGCCCAGGCAGCCGCTGCGCGGCGCGCGCATCGCCGGCTCGCTGCACATGACCATCCAGACCGCGGTCTTGATCGAGACCTTGACGGCGCTGGGCGCGGAAGTGCGCTGGTGCTCCTGCAACATCTACTCGACCCAGGATCATGCCGCGGCCGCCGTCGCCGCCGGCGGCACGCCCGTCTTTGCCTATAAAGGCGAGACGCTGAAGTAATATTGGGATTATTCGCGGCGCATCTTCGAATGGGGCGACGGCGGCACGCCGAACATGATCCTGGACGATGGCGGCGATGCGACTTTGTTCGTGCATCTGGGCCTGAAAGCGGAAAAGGGCGACAAGGGCTTCCTGCGCCATGCCGCGAACGAAGAGGAAGAGGTTCTGTTCGCCCTCATCGCGCGCACGCTGGACGAGAAGCCCGGCTGGTTCGCCGAGCTTGCCAAGAACATCCGCGGCGTCACCGAGGAAACCACCACGGGCGTGCACCGGCTTTATCAGATGCATAAGGATGGCAGCCTTTTGTTCCCTGCCATCAATGTGAATGATTCCGTCACCAAGTCGAAATTCGACAATCTCTATGGCTGCCGCGAGAGCCTGGTCGACGGCATCCGCCGCGGCACCGATGTGATGATGGCGGGCAAGCTCGCCATGGTGGCGGGCTTCGGCGATGTCGGCAAAGGCTCGGCGGCATCGCTACGCAATGCTGGCTGCCGCGTGATGATTTCCGAGATCGATCCCATCTGCGCGCTGCAGGCCGCGATGGAAGGCTATGAGGTCGTCACGATGGATGAGGCCGCGCCCCGCGCCGACATCTTCGTAACCGCCACCGGCAATGTGGACGTCATCACCATCGAGCATATGCGCCGCATGAAGGATCGCGCCATCGTCGCCAATATCGGCCATTTCGATTCCGAGATTCAGGTCGGCGCCTTGCGCAATTACAAATGGCACAATGTGAAGCCGCAGGTGGACGAGATCGAATTCCCCGGCGGCCATCGGATCCTGCTGTTGTCGGAAGGACGGCTGGTGAATCTGGGCAACGCCATGGGCCATCCGAGCTTCGTGATGAGTGCGTCCTTCACCAATCAGACGCTGGCGCAGATGGAGATCTTCTGCAATCCGGGCAAGTATCACAAGAAGGTCTATACCCTGCCCAAGCATCTCGACGAGAAAGTGGCGCGGCTGCATCTCGCCAAGATCGGCGCGCATCTGACGCAAATGAACGACAAGCACT
>DASQIQ010000372.1:0-7009 GCA_035631495.1 Micropepsaceae bacterium | reverse complement strand
ACCCAAGAAACATCGCCGCGTCTCGCCGATGAATTGCGCATGCTGCCGGTGATCCTCAGGCTGACGGGTCTGCCCCGCCTGGCGCGCGGCGCGGCAATGGCCGCGGCGATGGAAGAGGCGCATCCCAAGGTGCCGTATTTCTATCTTGCCTTCATCGGCGTCGCGCCGCGTATGCAGGGAAGCGGCCTGGGCTCGGCGATCCTAACCGCGACGCTCGCGCGTGCCGACGAGGCGGGTGCGAACGCCTATCTGGAGAATTCCAATCCGCGCAATCTGAAACTCTACGAACGGGCCGGATTCGCGGTGACGCGCGAAATCCGCGCCCGCGGCGATGCGCCTCCGGTCTACGCCATGTGGCGCCCCGCCAGAATCCGTCAGGGTTCCAGCACGATGTCCCAATAGAGATAATCGGCCCAGGATTGATGCAAATAATTGGGCGGAAACAGCCGCCCATTGTTCTGCAGCTCGGCGACCGATGGCTTATGCGGCGCGGTCCGCGGATGCATCCCCGCGCGATGGGGCAGGCGCCCGCCCTTCATCAGATTGCACCCGGCGCAGGCCGCCACGACATTGTCCCAGGTGGTGCGCCCGCCGCGCGAGCGCGGCACCACGTGATCGAAGGTGAGGTCGTCCTTGGCGCCGCAATATTGGCATTGAAAGCGATCGCGCAGAAAAACATTGAACCGCGTGAAGGCGGGATTGCGCGTCGGCCTCACATAGGTTTTGAGCGACACCACCGAGGGCAGCCGCATCTGGAACCGTGCCGAGCGGACGGTGCGCTCATATTCGGCAACGATGTTCACGCGGTCGAGGAAGACCGCTTTGATCGTGTCCTGCCAGGACCACAAGGATAAGGGAAAATAGCTCAACGGGCGGTAATCCGCGTTGAGCACGAGGGCCGGGCAGTGGTCGGGAACACGCTCGGCAGCTAGCACGTCACGATATCCGTACTGAAAGCGTTACTCTCCCTGATCTTTACGGAGAAACCAAAGGGCGGGCGGACTGTAGCGGGCGCGGGCCCTTCCGCCAACCCCTGGCGCAGAATACGTGATTCGCCATGACGATGGGATGACGAAGGCGCTGGCGAGGCCCCAGTCCGGCCCTCAGGTTTGATCAGGGCTAACAAATTCATGCCCCGACACACCGCATTATCGGCAGCCTGGAAAGCTTCCACGCGTTAGGAAAGGGGAGACAGGAGCGCCTATGCGTTGGGATCAGGGTAACCGCTACGGCGGGGTAGAAGACCGCCGGGGCATGGGCGGCGTCGGTTTGGCCGGCGGGGGCATTGGCGCGGCCGTGCTTGGCCTCATCGGCTATTTCTTCTTCGGCATCAATCCGCTCACCATCATAGACGCGGCAAACCAGCTCGCGCCGCAAACTCAGGAAGAGGGCCGCCGCGGTACGCCCCAGGATCGCGCTGGGCAGTTCGTCGACACCATCTTTTCCTCGACGACGGATGTTTGGCGCGCGGAATTTCGGCAGATGGGCCGGACCTATGAGCCGCCCGAATCGCTCGTCCTCTACGATCAGGCGACCGGCACGCAATGCGGCCTCGGCCAGGCCGCCATGGGTCCGTTCTATTGCCCACGCGATAAGCGCATCTATCTTGATCTGCAATTCTTCGACGAGCTGTCGTCGCGCTTCGGCGCGCCGGGCGATTTCGCTCAGGCCTATGTGATCGCGCATGAAGTGGGCCACCACGTGCAGCAATTGCTCGGCACCGGCGATTCCACGCGAAAGGCCGAGGAGCGCGCCGCGAACCGTACCGAAGCGAACCGCTATTCCATCGCACTCGAGCTTCAAGCCGATTGCTATGCCGGCGTTTGGGCGGCGCATACAGCGCAAGTATCGGGCGGCAAAGTAGCGTTGGAGGCGGGCGACCTGCAGGAAGGATTGCGCGCGGCCGCCGCGGTCGGCGACGACACGCTGCAAAAACAAACGCAGGGACGCGTGGTGCCGGACAGTTTCACGCATGGCACATCGGCGCAGCGGCAGCACTGGCTGGAACAGGGTTATTCCACCGGCGATCCCAAAGCCTGCGATACGTTCGGAATCGGACGCTGATTTATTCCGGTGCGATGGTCACTTTGATGCCGTCCGTCGAGGCATTGACCGGGATCTGGCAGGAGAGGCGCGAATTGGGCTCGACGGCCAATGCCATGTCGAGCATGTCGGTCTCTTCCGGTGATGGCGGGCGGAGCTTCTCGTACCAGCCGTCTTCGACATAGACATGGCAGGTGGCGCAGGCGCAGGCCCCGCCGCACTCCGCCGTGATCGGCAGGCCCGCATCGCGCAAAGCCTCCATCACCGTCCAGCCTTCCGTCCCTTCAAGGACGTGCTCGACGCCTTTGCGATCGCGCGCGATGATTTTCATGCTGGACGCTTACGCTACCCCGAGCTTCTTCTGCAAGGACGAGGACGACGTCGTGTATTGGAAGCGCAGCTTCTCGTTCGGCCGGCAGATATGGAACGCCGCCTGCGCCATCAGCGCCGCTTCGTGGAAGCCCGACAGGATCAGCTTCAGCTTGCCGGCATAGGAATTGATGTCGCCGATGGCGAAAATCCCCGGCGTCGTGCTTTCGAATTTCGCCGTGTCCACCGGAATCAGATTCTCGTGCAGATGGAGCCCGAAATTGGCGATCGGTCCGAGCTTGATGGTGAGCCCGAAGAACGGAAGAAACGCGTTGGCGCTCTGCTGCCATTCCTTCTTGTCGGCGCCGGCCAGCGTAACCGCTTCAAGCTGGCCGTCGTCGCCATGGAGAGCCTTGACGCTGGCGATGTGAAAGTCGATCCGCCCCTCACTCACCAGTTCGCGCATGCGATTGACGCTGTGCTGCGCCGCTCGGAAACCGTCGCGGTGATGCACCAGCGTCAGCCGCTTCGCAATCGGCGCAAGGTTGATCGTCCAATCGAGCGCCGAATCACCACCGCCAGCGATCAGCACATCGCGGCCGCGAAGCTGTTCCATCTTGCGCACGGCATAGAAGACCGATTTGCCTTCATAGGCTTCGATTCCCACGATCGGCGGGCGTTTGGGAACAAAGCTGCCGCCTCCCGCCGCAATCACCACGACGGGGGCCACCAGTATCGTGCCCGCATCGGTGGAAAGCTGCCAGCGGCCGTCGGCCAGCTTGGTCAGCGCAGCGGCCATTTCGCCGAAGTGGAATTGCGCATGAAACGGTTTGATTTGTGTCAGCAGCCGGTCCGTCAACTCCTGCCCGGTGAGAACGGGTATGCCGGGGATGTCATAGATCGGTTTTTCCGGGTAGAGCTCCGTACATTGCCCGCCGGGACGGTCGAGGATATCGACAAGATGGCATTTCAAATCGAGCAGACCGAGCTCGAACACCGCGAAGAGTCCAATCGGACCCGCGCCGATGATGATGACATCGGTTTCGAGTGACGACGCCTCGGCAGCAGGCGTTGCGGTCATATCGTTCATTCTACAAACTTTTTATGTGTGAGACTGCAAACTGTCGTCTATATATGTAAAAATATTCCAGGCTGCAACCTTTCGGGCTTACAGGGACGCGGGATTTTAGCGCCGGTTCTTGAGAAATTGCTCGATGAAAAGATAGACGGCGGCCGATGTGGTTTTCAGCTGCTCGAGGGCGGGGAGCACGGCAGGTTTCTCGCTGCCGGCTTTTTCTGCCTCGGCTGCGGCATTTCCCAACGCGAAGGCGCCAATCCCGCGCGCGGCGCCCTTCAGAGTATGGGTGGTTTCGCGCCAGGATTTCGCATCGGCCTGACCCATCGCGACAGATTCGAGCCTGCCCATCATCTCGCGGCATTGCGTCGCGAAAAGCTGCAGGATCTCTTCATTGAGGACGCCATCGCCGCCCGTATAGCGGTTCAGATGTTCGATATCGACGGGCTGTTCTGTTCGGGCCATGGCCGCGCTTCTCTGACGCCGGTCCATAGTGCCGCCTGTTTTTCAAGGCCACGTTAACGGGGATCGTCTATCCTTCGCTTAACGCGCGCCGTCCCTTTTCCGTCAGCTTGCAGACCAGCCAATCCGGCTTCAGCGGGTTGCCGAACCAGGGCTCGGCCCAGCCATGCGCGATACAGGCGCGCACCAAAGCGGGGTGGACATGCTGACCGTCTCTGTCGAACAAGGGCAGTTTGCCGCCAGCTTGAGCAAGGCCGCGAAGCAGGTAGCTCCGCTGCGCCGCGTTGGGACGGCCTGTTTGGGATTCGCCTCCTTCGACTGGCTCGCGCGTATTGGATTGCGCGTCCTCAGCCCATTCCAGCTCGGCCATTTCCCACCTTTTTCATTGCTTCAAGACATAGAACTCCTGTTGAATGCCGTCGAGCGGGAGATTTTCCGATATTTGGGCGCCGCCTTCAGGCCCCGATCGATCCCTCAATTCCGGTGGGGAAGCGCCCTGCCGAGGGCACACAGGGTCAGGCCATGGTGAGTTTGAGAGCCCAAATCACTGGGGATGAGAAGGACTCCGCCCCCGTCAAGGACGTCCAACATGATGTCCACCACATCGATGAAGTGCCCGAACGCGTGGCGCCGGCGCAACCTGAAGCGCGCCGGAGAGCGGGCATGCTCGTTTTTGCCGGAATCATGGCCGCCTTCTGGGCCGGCGCGGCTTGCGCCTATCTTTGGGGTTATTTCGGCGTACAAGGCTTGGTTCGGCTTGATCCGCAGCTGCTTTCCTTCATCGCCATTGTCACCTTCCTGCCGCCCCTTCTCATCGTCGCATCGGCTTATGCGCTGGCGCGCGCTCAAACGCTCAGCGACACGGCCCGGTATCTTGCCGATGTTTCCGATCGCCTGACCTCAACCGATGAGAATGCGGTTCAGAGCGCCCAACGTTTGGGCCGCGCGGTGCGCCGCGAGCTCGACGCATTGTCCTCCGGGCTCGACGGCGCCTTTGGACGCATGCGCGCATTGGAAACGGCACTTGAGGATCGCATCGCCCAACTCGACGAAGCCGGCGCCCGCGCTGCCGTCAAAGCGGAGACGATTGCCCAGCGGCTCCATTCCGAACGCGAAGGCATCGATGATCTCGCCGGCCGGCTCGATGAGGTTTCCGCACGCGCGGCGGAACTGCTGGCGGGGCGAACCGCGCAGCTCAAGGCAATCATCGAAGCGGCGGGCGGCGAGCTGAAAGCGGCGGGCCAGACGCTGGATTCCCAGGTCCACCATTTCCGCGACGCCGCGGAAAGGGCCGCCAATGCGCCTCAGATCGCCGCTCTCGAGCTCGACCGTCAGGCCAAGCAGATCGAGACCGTCGGCGATGCCGCGGCTTCCCGCGCGGAATTCGTGTTGGCGCGTCAGGAACGCCAGCGGATCGCGATGAATGATTTGCTCACGCGGCTGAAAGAAGAGGCCGATGCCTTTCAAAGCGTCCTGGACGCCCAACGCGATGCGGCGGAGAAAGCGGCAGTGACTCTTGCCGGGCAGGCGCAGCGTCTGGACGACCTCACCGATTCCGGCTTGCGCCGTATCGATGCGGCGATGACGACAAGCGCGGCACGCTCGGCGCAGCTTGCCTCCGGTTTCGTCAAGGATGCCGACGCCGTGAAGGAAACCTCCGATAATGCCGCGGCCGGGATTTCGCGGTTGATCGAAGCATTACGGGAAGCGGCGGTCAGCGCCCAAGCCCTGATCGCCGACAGCACCGCCGAGGCCAAGCGGCGCTCGGTGGATTTCGTCGGCGAGGCAATGGGACAATGCGACCAGCTTCTGCGCGCCGCTTCTTCGGTTGCGGAGGAGGCCGAGAAGGCGCGGGCGGTGCTCGTGCGCACCACTGAGGAGGCCGAGCGTCATATCCTCAAGATCCCCGGCGTGGCGGCGCAGGAAGCGCAGCGCGTGCGCGAGACCCTGCGCAGCGAGACCGAGCAGATGCTCGATATTACCGCTCGGGCGATAACGACCCTTCAAGCGCGCAGCAGCCGGCGCGCCTCGGAAGAGCCAGTTTCAAAACCGAGTGGCGAGGCGCCAGCCGCCGAGAGTCCCGGCGAGGGATTGCGTGGCCTCGCGCGGCGCATCACCGGTGCCAGACGCCGCAGCGAAGATCGCCCCACCCCGCGCATAAAAGGGAGCTACGAGCTCTCCGCGGTCCTTGCCGCGGCGGAAGCGGGCAGCAAGCCGGGACCCAAGGCAGGAGACACCGCGGCGCTGGCAGCGCTGCAGGCGGCGCTCGCCGATCTTGCCGGCGACCTGGACGATCTGGCCGGCGAAACCGCGGACCCCGCTTTGTGGCGGCGTTACCTCGACGGCGATCGTGGCGTATTCGCGCGCCGGCTCGCCGCCTCGATCGGCCCCGAATCGGTCAATCGCATCACCGAGCTGTACCGCGACAATCCGCGTTTTCACGAAGCTGCGGAGGCTTATATGTCCGAATTCGAAGGTATGCTGGCGCGCGCCCGCGATGGCGACCGCGATGGGTTTCTGGCATCGACTCTGCTCACCGCCGACACGGGCAGGATCTATCTCGCCATCGCCTATGCGTTGGGCCGGTTGGAATAGCGAGTGCCTCGTCCGACAGTCGAGTCCAAGAGGAACATTGGGGTTGTCAAAGCTTGAGGAAGATTTTCTTGGAGACTTGGTTCGAGACAGCCATGAGTTATGGGAGCTTTATGGCTTTGTCCGTCTTCATCATCCAAATTTCTTAGCCGACGAAATTTTGCGCTGTGGACGTGAACTTCTGACCGGCTGGCTTGAACAAGGATGGTTGAAGGTTTCCAAATCGAGAACTGACCGCAGTCCGCTGTCCGCGACCAGGTTTCTCGCGGCAATTGATAAACTCGGTCTGAACGTGATGGACGCGGATAAGGGAGTGTTTTTGCTTCAGCTCACTGAGAGAGCATCGAAAGACATGCCGCGGTTTTCCCTGGGACCTAAGAAAGATAGTTAAACCAGAGTGTGAAAACACACGCTGTTGTTGTCTTGCGATTCCTCCAAAGCCGGCTAAATGCTGCGGCGCTCTGATGCCTTCTCCCCTTGCCATCCCCTCTTTCACCATGGCCGTCCTTGAGGCGGCCATCCAGCCGG
>DASQIQ010000371.1:0-3353 GCA_035631495.1 Micropepsaceae bacterium | reverse complement strand
CCCGGATCATCTTGAGCGACTTAGGTGTGAGTTGAGCGGGAACGTGGACAGACAGGCCATGCACTTGAATGAGGCGCTTAATTGTCTGCAATCGATCTTCTGATCTCGGCTCGGCTAGAACAAGGCGGCGTTCCTTGTGTCCAAGCCCAACGAGAGAAGCGATACACGCCGATAGATGATGCTCAAGCAGGGCATGGGCACTCACGATCCGTCCCACGCCTCTGTTAAGCTCGACAGGCAATTGCTCCAGAAGGGTAACTTTTTGCATGGCAAAGACTCCGATCAAAAGCACGAAGACGACATCCTGCGGGCGGATGCTGAACACACCGCCGACGCCGCGCAAGCCTGCGAAGCGAATCAAGAAGCTACGTAAACTGGGTTGATCCCATGCGGGTCATTGAGCTTGACGCTTGTTCATGGCGGACGGTCCTAGATTTTTACAATGCCCTGCTGGCAGCACTTGGTGCGCCGGATTGGCATGGGCGTAGTGTAGCTGCGCTCATCGATTCGATGGTCTATGGGCACATCAACGCTGTGGAAGCGCCCTATGTCGTAAAAGTCACAGGGACCGCGAGAATACCCACCGCCGTTAAAGACGAGATTGTTTCAGTAGCGCGAATATTCGCCGAGCATCAAAAAACCGACGTCAAAGTCGAGTTCCAAATCGAGCCTTAGTGGTGCGTTGGCGAAGTATATATCCCAATATCAATCGTTCACTGCCGCGTTTTCGGAACGAACGCCAAAACCGCGAGCGGAACAGGCCCAAGAAAAGCGGCGAGCCACATCCACAATTTCGCCGATCTGTCCCGGCGCACGGCCATCCGCCCGGCAAGAGGCACACACAGCAGCAAAGCGAAGACGAGCACGGGAATCGCTATCGCGGACATGCATGCTCTCTCGAAATTCGATCTGGAATATCAGCAATATAGCACGATCACGCCCAGCCGGTTCCCTCAAAGGTAAACGCCACCTTTTCACGCACCAAACCTGGTTTGGTTCCAAGAATAAATCCCGCAAGAGCCCAAAAATGTCCCTTGGAAAACACGCGCCTCCTGAGTCAGATTCCCGACATCTGGGATAAAGGAGGTTCCATGGTTTTGGAGCTACGCATTCTCACTGTAACTATCGTCTTTGCTTTTCTAGGGGCCATCGTCATTGGGATCTTCTGAAATACCAAGAACAGCGCGAAAATATTTCCGGCCGGGAGCGATGCTTCCGGCCTTTTCATTTTCGCATCAGGAAGATTTCGCGGCTTTCAGCTCGGCCAGCGTCTTCTGCGCCCACGGCACCAGATCGCCCGCGCAGAGCCGCGCCACCACGCGGCGCTTCGCATCGGACAGCGCGCAGAGCCATTCCAGAACCGGCGGCAGATCGATGTCGGGCTTGGCGCCCGGCGGCGGCGTCTCGCCGAAACGCCGATACACACCTTCCCACATGCAGGTGTAATTCACGGTGATCTTGACGGTTTCGCTGGTCTTGAGGCGCGAGGCTTCGATCAGGCCCGAGAAGACCCGGTCGCCGATGGGAGTCACTTCGCGCGGCATCGTCACCCAGAACGACAGCAGGTGATAGGAGCCGGGCTGGAACCACCAGCAGCTGGTATCGACATGGCCCGGTTCCTCGGCGAGGTGGAAATCGCTGCCGTCGGGCCGCACGAAACGGCGCTGGGCAATGACCAGATCGGCGCCGCCGCTCCCGGCCCGGACGCAAGCCGCGACATGATTCTCGTCCAGCCAATTGTCGGCATCGAGAAAGCCGATTCCCTCATAGGCCTCCGACACCGCTAGCAGCGCGCCGATACCGCGCGCGACATTGCCGTAATCCTTGTGCGGCTGGTCCAGAGGGATATGGCGCAACCCCTCGCCGCCGATCCAATCTTGCGGGAAACCGTCGGCGATGAGGAAATGATCGCAAGCCACCGTCTGTGCCCGCACGCTGGCGATGCAGCGCTCGAGAATCGCGCGCGGCTCCCGGTAATAGGGCGTCACGATGGCGAAGCGGTTCAT
The DNA here is from genome assembly GCA_035631495.1 of Micropepsaceae bacterium. Taxonomy (GTDB): domain Bacteria; phylum Pseudomonadota; class Alphaproteobacteria; order Micropepsales; family Micropepsaceae; genus CAIYRG01. The sequence goes on along the minus strand of DASQIQ010000371.1, from coordinate 1,347 downwards.
GCGGGCGCTTTCCTCATGGCGTCATGTTAGGCGGGTTCCAGGCCGTCTGCCATCGTCCCTCCCCCTAGCGCTGGCGCGATCACGGGGACGCCGATATAGAAACACAATGTGTCATCCCCGGCGTGGCGTGGCGCCAACCACGGCACGGGAAGGGGATCCATTCGGCAGATAGATTCCCTTCCCCTCGCGGCGTTCCTCCGCTCGGCCGGGAATGACAATGAGTGGAATGGGATTGGAAGGGGTGTGAACAATGGCTGGGAGGGCGATGCGGATTTGTTTCATCGGCGACAGCTTCGTCAGCGGCGCCTATGACGAGGAGTGCCTCGGCTGGGTCGGCCGCATCTCGGCCGATGCGAGGGCGCGCGGCCATGATCTCAGCCCCTACAATCTCGGGATTCGCGGCGAGACCAGCGTGCAGATCGCCAAACGCTGGCGCGCCGAGGCCGAGCCTCGCCAATCGCCGCAGCAAGAGGGGCGGCTGGTATTCGAATTCGGCGTCAACGATTTGCGCGAAGTGAACGGCAAGCGCCAATTGGAAGCGGCGCAATCCCTTGCAGCCGCGCGCGACATGCTCGGCGCGGCCTCGCGCTGGAAACCGGCGCTGATGATCGGACCTCCGCCCGGAGACGATCAGCCGCGCAATCAGCGCGTCAAGGATTTATCCGAACAGCTTGCGAAATTGTGCGCCGAGTTGAACGTGCCCTATTTCGATTCCTACGCGGCGCTGCTGGCCTCGCCGGTTTGGATGCCCAGCGTCAAATCCGTGGACGGCACGCACCCGTCCGCGCCGGGCTATGCCGAATGGGCGCGGCTGATCGGGGCATGGCCGGCATGGCGGGAGTGGCTGCCATGAGCGCTCTTCGGCCGGCGTCGATCGGTGTTGCGCTGCTGATCGCCACCTTTCAGCCGCTGCGCGCGGCGGACGCGATGATGGCGCTCGACGATTACAATATTCGGCGCGCCATCATCCTCCAATGTCATATAACTCAAAGCCCGGCCGACATCGCGTTTCTCGCCAGGGAAGATGCCGTGCGCCGCACCGCCTTGGCGCAATTGCGGGCGCAACTCGATGCGTCCGATCCCGCGCATCGCGCCGAGAACGCCAAGAAAGCCGACGACATGCTGCAACTCAAGCGCTCTGCCCGTGACTACGATATTTCAGAGCAGGTCCGCAATTACGGCTGTCCGTGGCTGGAAGGCAAACTTTAAGCCGCTTGGGGCTTGCGCGGATTGTAATTCAGCACCGGCCCCAGCCAGCGCTCGGCCTCTTCGAGCGTCCAGTTCTTGCGGCGGGCATAATCCTCGACCTGATCGCGCTCGACCTTGCCGACGCCGAAATAGCGCGAC
>DASQIQ010000370.1:0-18536 GCA_035631495.1 Micropepsaceae bacterium | reverse complement strand
CTGAAGATGCTCGACGCGGGAGGCGTTCGCGGCATCCGCTTTTCGCTGGCCGATCCGACCATCTCCACAACCAGTGTCGACATGATCGAAGCCTTGTCCAAGCGCATCAATCCGTTGGGCTGGCATGTGCAGATCAATATGGGGGCCGACCAGATCGCGGCTCTCGATGCTCTGTGGAATCGGATTCCTTCGGGAATCGTGTTCGATCACATGGGGCACATCCCGCAGCCTCAAGGCATCGCCCATCCGGCGTTTGGCGTGATCCAGCGGCTGGTCGATAAGGGGCGCAGCTGGGTGAAGCTGTCGGTGACCTATGACAACACCAAGGACGGCCCGCCGGGCTATGCCGACATCACGCGTGTGGCGCAGGCCTATATCAAACACGCGCCCGAACGCATGGTGTGGGGAAGCAATTGGCCGCACCCCAATGAGACCAAAAAGCCCGACGATGCGATATTGTTCGATCTGATGGGCGCATGGGCGCCCGACGAGATGGTGCGTCATCGGATTCTGGTCGAGAATCCCCAAAATCTTTACGGCTTCGCCAAGGCGGTGTGACCATGAGCGACAAAGACATCGATAGACGGACTCTGATGAACGGGCTGATCGTCGCGGGGGCGGCGGCGGCGATTCCACGAGAGGCCCACGCCCAAACCCAGGTACCCAATTCCTCCGGCACCGATTTGCCAAAGCTGAAAGCCCCGGCGAACGCCTGCGATTGTCATATGCACATCTATGACGAGGCGCGATTTGCGATGGCTCCGAGCCCGAGGGTGCCGCCGACAGACGCTGCCGTGCCGCAATATCGTTTGCTGCAGAAGCGGACCGGAACCACACGCGTCGTCATCGTGACTCCGCGCAACTACGCCACCGATAACCGCGCCACGGTCGACGCAATCGCGCAACTTGGCAACGCCAGAGGCGTCGCCGTGCTTCATCCAACGGTGACGGACGCGGAGTTGAAACGGCTGAATGATGCCGGCGTGCGCGGCATCCGCTTCAGCCTGGGCGACCCCGCGACCGCGGTCGTCACCCCCGATATGGTCGAGCCGCTGTCCAAGCGCGTGGTCGATCTGGGCTGGCACGTCCAACTCAATATGGGAGGCGAGCAAATCGTCCAAATGGCGGACTTGCTGCGCCGTCTGCCCTCCCAGCTGGTGTTCGATCATTTGGGAATCCCGCCGCTGCCGGCCGGTATTCAACACGCCTCGCACGGAATCATTCGCGGGCTCATCGATCGGGGACGAACATGGGTCAAGCTCTCCGGCGCCTATCTGAACAGCAAGATCGGCCCGCCTTACCCCGAAGCCACGACCATTGCCCAGGACTACGCCAAGGCAGCACCCCAAAGGATGGTGTGGGGAAGCGATTGGCCGCATCCCACCGAGGCCCCCGGCAAGAAACCAAATGACGCGTTTCTCTTCGATCTGCTGGCGCAATGGGTGCCGGACGAAGCCGCGCGAAACCGCATCCTGGTCCAGAATCCGGAAACCCTCTACGGCTTCCCCAAATCGGCGTAGATCATTTCACCATGGCCGCCTCGGAGGGCGGCCATGGCGATTTGAAGGGTCAGGTCCCGAAAATTTCCTTGAAGAAACGCTGGATCGCCACCTTGTATTCGCGGTCGGCGCGTTCTTCGGAAGCGTTGGTCGGGTTGGTGAAGCCGTGCTGGGCGCCGCTATAGATTTCGAGCTCCCAATTCACCTTCGCCGCGCGCAAATCGGCGACGAGCTTGTTCACCTCGGTCAGAGGAGCGACTTCGTCCTCCGCGCCATGCAGGATCAGCACGCGGCCCTTGATGTTCTTCGCCGCTTCCGGCGCGAAATCGCGGAAGGACCCGTGCACAGCCACGACCCCTAAGGCCGGGACGCCGGTTTCGCCGAGTTCGACCGCGACGGTGCCGCCGAAGCAATAGCCAATGACGGCGATCTTGGAGGCATCGACATTGGCATTCTTCGCCAGCACGTCGAAGCCGCTTCGCGAACGGGCCCGCATCAGCGGCCGATTCTTATTGTAGACATCGGTAAGCGCGGTCATTTCGGGGACTGTTTTGGGCGGCGTGTTCACGCCGAATATGTCTTCGGCAAAGACCACATAGCCGAGGCCCGCGATCATCTCGGCATCTTTGAGCGTCTCGCCCTGCAGCCCGCCGCGGTAATGCACGAGTAGCACGCCAGGACGTTTGCCGGTCTTGCTGTCGTCGTAAGCAAGATAGCCTTTGAGCGGCGTGTTGCCGTCCTTGTATTCCACATATTGGGTCTTGATGGCGGCATCCGCGATGCCTGCCTGAAGCACCATCGCAAGAGCGGCGGCAATGATGGCGGAGATCGGACGCAAGCCTTTCATGGCTCCCTCCCTGGGTTGAGCTTGGCACAAGCTTCCCTCAACCGCGGGGTGAAGTCCACATGGAGCGGGTAGAGCTAATGGAAGAGGCGCATCAGTTCCGGCAGATCGCCGCTACCTTCCCAAATCATCTCGATTCCAACATAGACGATCAGAGCGACACCGACATAAGCCAGCGCAGGAAAACGCTGAAGGAGCCTTGCGATATAGGTCGCCGCCACGCCCATCAGGGCAACCGAGACGATAAGGCCGATCACCAGGACCATGACGTTCTTGTTGGCGGCCCCGGCTATGGCCAGCACATTGTCGACCGACATCGAGATATCGGCGACGGCAATCTGCCAGATCGCCCGGCTGAAGGGCACCGAGGACGCGCTCCGGTCACTCGCAGCGCCGCCTCCGCCATGCGCCGCCATGGCTGCGAGGCCGGCTTTTTCCTCATTCTGTTCGCGAATGTCGCGATAGAGCCGCCATGCTACCCATAGAAGGATGATCCCGCCGGCAAGCAGCAATCCAAGAATTCTCAGCAGATCAACCGCCACCAGTGCCAGCAAGATGCGCAACACGACCGCCGCGCCCATGCCCCAGAGAATGACGCGGCGCCGGTCCGCCGGCTGCACGCGCGCCGCCACCATCCCGATGACCACCGCGTTGTCCCCCGACAGCACGACATTGATCATCAATACTTGGGCGAGCGCGATGAGCGCGGATACCGAGAACAGATCCAAGACGCTTCCCCCTGATATTATACGCGTGCTCTCAAGGCCAGCGCACTTCCGGGGGCAGCGACATCAGGATCGCCTCCACATTGCCACCGGTCATCAAACCGAATTTGGTGCCGCGATCATAAACGAGGTTGAACTCGGCATAGCGTCCGCGCCGCACCAGCTGTTCGTCCTTTTCCGCTAGCGTCCAGGGCTCATTCATGGTGGCGCGTACGATTGCAGGATAGGCCGCAAGAAAGGCAAGACCGACATCGCGCGTGAACGCGAAATCCTTGTCCCAGTCCTGCTCCAGATAATCATAAAAGATGCCCCCGACGCCGCGGGTCTCGCCGCGGTGCTTGATGAAGAAATATTCGTCGCACCATTTCGAGAAGCGGTCGTAATAGTCTGCCCCATGCGCGTCGCAAGCGCGCTTGAATTCCGCGTGAAAGGCGGCACTGTTGGGATGATCCCGCCGGCGCTGCTCCACGAGCATCGGGGTCAGATCGCCGCCGCCGCCGAACCAGGATTTCTGCGTCACGATATGGCGCGTGTTGAAATGGGCCGTCGGCACGCGTGGATTGTGCATATGAGCCACGAGCGAAATTCCGCTCGCCCAATAGCGCGGGTCGGTTTGCGCGCCAGGAATCTCCTTGGCGAATTGCGGTTCGAATGTTCCGTATACGGTGGAAATATTGACGCCGACCTTCTCGAAGACGCGCCCCTTCATCAGCGCCATGGTGCCCCCGCCCCCATCGGCGGCCCCGGGCACGGGACGCTTCCAATCCTTGCGCAGAAAGCGCCCCGGCGGACGGTCGGGCGCGCCCCTGTACTCGTCCTCGATGGCCTCGAAGGCGGCACAGAGCCGGTCGCGCAGGGAGGAAAACCAAGCCGCTGCGGCCGCCTTTCTCTCCTCGCTGGCCGCGGTTTGGACGGCAGGTGCGCTCATGCGCTTTCTCCTTCGGCCACAAATCCTCCCGTCTGCCGCAATGCTTCGCCGAGCGCCATCGCGGCGGCTTGGGCCACGTTGAGCGAGCGCAAGCCAGCGCGCAAGGGAATGCGGATGCGGGCATCGGCTGCCTCGTGCACGCGGTCCGTCACGCCCGCGCTTTCGCGCCCCAATAGCAGTGTGTCATCCGGTCCAAAACCGAACGCCGTGTAGGAGCGCGAGGCTTTGGTCGTCAACAGAACAAGCCGCCCCGACCGCCCGGCGAAAAACGCGTCCCAGGATGCATGGCGCTGGACATCCGCGCGCTCGATATAGTCGAGGCCGGCGCGGCGAAAACCTGCTTCGCTGAACAGGAAGCCGCAAGGCTCGATGATGTCGACAGCGACCCCCAGACAGGCGCCCAGGCGGATGATCGCTGCCGTGTTCTGCGGGATATCGGGTTCAAAAAGGGCGATTCGCATGGGTAACGGCCTCTGGGCTCAAGCTTGGGCATGACCATATTGCAACCCCCAGTCGCACGCTGCATCATCGCACGCCTCAGTCTTCCAGCGCGGGTGGAAGTATCATGAAATCTCGCATGGTTCGTCTGGCAATTTTTGTGGCGGGCTCCTGGCTCTGGGCTGCGGACGCGGGCTCCGCGCCAGAGGCGACGACTGCGACCAAGCGCATTGTGATGATCGAGCCCGATGTCCAATTGATGGAGCTGGACGCAGGCGGGATACTCGAACCGCGCGCGGATTGGACCAAAGCCGCGCAAAATTTCATCGACAAATATCTCCGGGCGCATTTCGCGAAGAGTGGCGCCGAGCTGGTCAATGCCGACAGACCTACACCTCGCGATATCCAGCTCGTGAAGCTCCATGCTGTGGTGGCAAAGGCAATCCTCACTCATGTCTTCAATCGGGATGCAAGACTTCGCAATAAAGCTAGCCCGCTCGATTGGACGCTCGGCCGGGGCACCAATGAGATGCGCGACCGTTATGGCGCCGATTATGCGCTTTTCATCTTTGTCCGCGACAGTTACGCGACTTCGAATCGCAAATTGGTCGAGGTCTTCGGCAACCTCGCCGGTGCGAAACTCGACGTAGCAGAGCAAGAGGGGTTCGCCTCCCTTGTCGATCTCAGGACCGGCAATATTGTCTGGTTCAACCGCCTCCTCAGCGGGTTCGGCGATCTGCGTACGAAAGAGCCGGCGCAACAAACGGTCGACGCGTTGATCAAGGGCATACCGCTGTGAGATTTGGCTCCTATGGCCGGATGGTTTTGGCTGCTGCGATGCTGCTGTGCTGCGGTACCGAATCTGGCCATGCGGGTGCTTCAGAGGTTCTTGCTCCGGGTTATCGGCCTGCACCGGATACGGAAGAAGGCGGGCTGTGGGCCCAGATGGACCGCCAAGAAGCTGAGTTGAAGGTCTCACCCGCCTTGGTCACGGACGAAGCCCTGAACACCTATGTCAGGAAGATCGTCTGCGAGCTTGCCGGCGACTATTGTGCGTCGCTGCGCGTCTACATCGTCGATGAAGCCAACAGCAACGCGTTCACGGCGCCGAACGGAATGGTCGTCGTTTGGACTGGCTTGCTGCTGAGGTGTCAAAACGAAGCAGAACTTGCCTTCGTCCTTGGCCATGAGATCACCCATTATCTGAAGCGGCATTCGCTTCTGAATCTTCAAAAGGAGATTCAGACCAATGGCTCGTTCGCCGGCCTCACGGCCGCCGGAGGAATTGGCCGATTGTTTGAACAGGTGGCCGCCGGGAGGATCGCCTCCCACTCCCGCGACCAAGAGCGCGAAGCCGATGCCGGCGGATTCGATTTGGTGGTCGACAAGGGCTACGACCCCGGGCAGGGCGCATTTTTCATGGCAAATACGGCCGAAGAAGAAGAGGCCAATCCCAATCGGACCAAACAGGCAGCCTATCGTGCCTCGCATCCAGACATGAAGGAGCGGCTCACAGTGTTGACCAAGCGCGCCGATGACATCGGAGCGCAGCCGCACGCAAATATCGTCGGCGCTGAAGCTTACCGCGCCGCAATTGGCCCGCACCGCGCAGCTTGGCTGGAAGAAGAGTTCAACCGCGGCGAGTTCGCCGAGAGCGTCGCCATGATCAAGCAATTGATGAAGGACGAGCCCCAGTCCGGCGAACTGCAATATTATCTCGGCGAAGCCTATAGGCGCCGAAACGCCAATGGCGATCTCAAGAATGCCATGACGGCTTACCAGGCGGCGATTGCCGCGAAGGACGCGCCGAATGCGGCCCACCGGGGGCTCGGCCTCGTCTCACTCAAAGCCAATCAAAAGACCGCCGCACGCGACGAATTCCAGAAATATCTCTCGCTTGTACCCATGGCGAGCGATCGCGCCACTGTCGAATATTATTTGGCAACGATGGGAGGATCACCGTGAGAATCCGCATCCTGCTGCTGCCCGTCTTCTGCGGCGCGCTTGCGGCTTGTCAGTCCTTTCAAGGGGAGAAGTCTGTCTATGTGGGCGACGGCATTACGATTGATCCCCAAATCGAATGGACGAGTGCGGCTGGCCCGCGTGCGGCAATCCCCGGCTTGGGTCTCGAGAGGCTTCTCTTTCTTACGGAGCGCGACACAAGCAGTGTCTGGACAATCGATGGCTTGGGTCTCGACGAGCTTGTCTTTCTTACCGGCGTAACCGCCGGCGATCCGCTGTTTCGCAGTCAGGGTGTCGCGCCTAAGGATATGGTCCGCTACAACACGACAATGTTGCCCGACGACGTGATGGACATGATTGCCGGCACGCTCGGTAAAGCCGGCGATCAGCAATTGCGCACCTCGGCCCTCAGGCCGGTTCCCTTCGGCACCGTGACCGGTTTCCGCTTCGACCTTGCCTATACGACGCAGGATGGGCTGCAGATGAAAGGGACGGCTTTGTTCGCGCAGCGAGGGAAAAAGTTGGATGTGATTCTCTTCCTCGCTCCCTCCGAATATTACTACGACCGATACGCGCCAACCGTAGAGAAGATATTCTCTTCGGTGCAGGTTCCCGACGTCCCGGCTACAAAGCCAGCAAGCTGATTTCTGCTGATCGGCCAAGCCGCAGCCTTGCCGGCGAGTCCTCTTTCCGATGGGTTGTTAACGTTTATGCGGCATCGTGCCGCAAACCCACAAAATGGGACTCTCACTATGTTAGCTACAACTCCAGACGCGCCGCTGATTCGAAAGACGGAGCGCTGTGCACGCGCATTTATTGGTTCTTTCCGATCCGAGGCACGCCAAAGTTCCGCGTCCGCGCCCGAAAGGCCAGCATTCAGAGGGTGGTAAATTGGCTCATTCGCAATCGGACGAACCGACGCGACGCGATTTTCTCTATGTCGCGACCGCCGCGGTCGGCAGTCTCGGTGCGGCGGCAACGCTTATCCCCTTGATCGACCAGATGAACCCATCGGCCGATGTGTTGGCGCTCGCCTCCATCGAGATCGATCTGGCGCCCATCCAACTGGGCCAGTCGGTGGTCTTCACCTGGCGCAGCCACCCGCTCTTCGTCCGCCGTCGCACGCCCGAGGAAATCGCCGAGGCAAAGGCAGTGAAAGTAGAGGATCTGCTTGACCCCGTGGCGCGCAATGCCTCTCTGCCGGATAACGCCCCCGCAACGGATGAAAATCGCACCAAACCGCGCGAGGGTGCGGCAAAACCGGAATGGCTGGTGACGGTCGGCGTCTGCACCCATCTTGGCTGCACGCCCGAAGCAAGCACAGCGAGAAGCCGCCAAGGCGATTACGGAGGCTGGCTCTGCCATTGCCACGGTTCGCAATATGATCTGGCCGGACGCGTGCGGGTCGGACCCGCGCCGCGCAATCTCGACGTGCCGACCTTCACCTATTTGTCCGATACCCGCATCAGAGTGGGCTGAGGTACCAGCATGCATGGGCCGACTTATGTTCCGAAATACGGCTTCACACGGTGGCTGGATTCGCGTCTTCCGCTTCTGCGCTTCACGCAGGAGCATATCGCCTCCTATCCCACGCCGCGCAATCTGAACATCTGGTACACGTTCGGCGGCATTCTCAGCTTTTGCCTCACCGTTCAGATCGTCACCGGCATCGTGCTCGCGATGCATTACACCCCCGATTCGCGCCTTGCTTTCGATTCGGTCGAACACATCATGCGCGATGTGAACGCGGGCTGGCTGCTGCGCTATCTGCATTCCAACGGCGCCTCGATGTTCTTCCTCGCCGTCTACATCCATATGTTCCGCGGGCTCTATTACGGTTCACATAAGGCGCCCCGCGAGATGATCTGGATCCTGGGCGTCGTGCTCTATGTGCTGATGATGGCCACCGCGTTCCTCGGCTACACGCTGCCTTGGGGCCAGATGTCGTTCTGGGGCGCCACCGTCATCACCAATTTCTTCAGCGCGTTCGATTCCCTGATCCCGGGCCTGGGCACCTCTATCGTGACCTGGCTGTGGGGTGGTTTCGGCGTCGACAATGCAACGCTGCACCGCTTCTTCAGCCTGCATTATCTGCTGCCCTTCGCGATCGCCGGCGTGGTGGTGTTGCATATCTGGGCGCTGCATGTGCCAGGCAACAACAATCCGCTCGGCATCGACGTGAAGGGCCCGCAGGACACCGTGCCTTTCCATCCCTATTACACGGTGAAGGACCTTTTCTATCTCTCCTGCTTCATGATTCTTTATGCCTATCTTGTGTTCTTCAGTCCGAACCTGTTGGGCCACCCGATCAACTACGCCCCGGCCAATCCCATTCAGACGCCGGAAGATATCGTGCCCGAATGGTACTTTCTGCCGTTCTACGCAATCTTAAGGTCCATCCCGAGCAAGCTGATCGGCGTGCTGGCGCTCTTCGTTTCGTTGATCACGCTGCTTTTCGTCTCCTGGCTCGATACTTCGCGCGTGCGTTCGGCGCGGTTTCGCCCCGTCTACAAGCAGTTCTTTTGGATCCTCGTGGCGGACGTGATCATCCTGGGCTATGTCGGCTCGCAGCCGGTGGACGCGTCTTTGTTCAATACGCCGATACCCCTGGTTTGGTTGGGGCGTATCGGCACGCTGTATTACTTCTTGCATTTCTGGGTGATCACGCCGCTGGTGGGCTTGATCGAGACGCCCAAACCCTTACCCGACAGCATCGCCAAACCGGTGCTCGCCGTCACCCCGGCCGAGTAGGAGCGAGGCATGCGGAAACTTCCGATGAAGCAGGCATTCCTGGCAGCCGCCGCGCTGGGTTTTCTTGCCCTTCCGGTCGTCGCGCAAACCGATTCCGCCAAAGCACCGGCGCCGGCTCCCTCGGCCGCCGCGCCTGCTGCCTCCTCCGACGCATTGCCGCCCAAACATGTTGCCTGGTCGTTCAACGGACCCTTTGGAACCTATGACCGCGCGGCGCTGCAGCGCGGCTTCCAGGTCTATAAAGAAGTCTGCTCGGCCTGCCATTCCCTATCGCTCGTCGCGATCCGTAATCTCGCCGACCGAGGCGGACCGGAATTCACCGAGGCACAGGTCGCCGCCATCGCCGCCGGCTACAAGGTTCCCGCCGATCCCGACCAGCAGGGTAAGACGGTGGACGCGAACGGGCAGCCGCTGACTCGGCCGGGTACTCCGGCGGATTATTTCCCGCCGCCTTTCCCCAACGAGAAAGCGGCGCGCGCCGCCATGAACGGAGCCTTACCGCCAGACCTCTCGCTTATCATCAAGGCGCGCGAAGGCCATGAGGATTATGTCTATTCGATCCTCACCAGCTTCGGTCCGCCGCCGCCGGGCGCGAAGATGGCGCGGGGCATGAATTACAATCCGATGTTTCCGGGCCGCCAGATCGCCATGCCGCCGCCTCTATCGAACGGCTCGGTCACTTACGCCGACGGCACGCCGAACACGGTCGATCAGGAAGCGCGCGACGTGGTCACGTTCCTCTCCTGGGCCTCCGAGCCCAAGATGGAAGAGCGCAAGCGCACCGGCTTCAATGTCATGATCTTCCTCATTGGCTTCACCACGCTGCTTTATTTCTCCTATCGCCGCGTTTGGCACGGCCATCACTGAATCGCGTTGAAACTGGCGCGACGAGCCGGAAGAAGGGTATCGTTCGGCTCCATTTTCTGACGCGGGCCGGGTAGCCGGATCACTCATGACCAAGACTGTACTCGGCATCATCGGCGGCTCCGGCGTCTACGACATTTCCGGGCTGGAGGGCGCGCGCTGGCAGCGCGTCGATTCGCCCTGGGGCGAAGTCTCCGACGAGCTCCTATTTGGCAGGCTCTCGGGCGTCGATATGGTGTTTTTGCCCCGTCACGGCCGGGGACATGTCTATTCGCCAAGCTCGATCAATTACCGCGCCAATATCGACGCGCTCAAACGCGCCGGCTGCACCGACATCATCTCGGTCTCGGCATGCGGCTCGTTTCGCGAGGAGCTGCCGCCCGGCTATTTCGTGCTGGCCGATCAATTCATCGACCGCACCCATGCACGCGAGAAGAGCTTCTTCGGGCGCGGGTTCGTCGCTCACGTCTCCATGGCCCGCCCGGTCTGTCCTCGTCTCGTCAAAGCGCTTGCCGAGGCGGCGGAAGAGGAAAACATCGGCTGCCGGACCGGGGGAACCTATCTGGCGATGGAAGGGCCGCAATTCTCGACCCTGGCGGAATCCAATCTCTATCGGTCCTGGGAATGCGACGTTATCGGCATGACCGCGATGCCCGAAGCCAAACTCGCCCGCGAGGCCGAGCTGCCTTATGCGATCGTCGCCATGGTGACCGATTACGATTGCTGGCATCCGCGTCATGACGATGTCACGGTGGAGCAGGTGATCAGGGTGCTTTCGGGAAATGCTGATAAAGCGCGGGCCTTGCTGAAGCGCGTCGTGCCCAAATTGGGGCCGGAGCGCACGCCCTCGCCGCTCGGCATTGAGCATGTGCTGGACACCGCCGTGATCACTGCGCCCGGCAAACGCGACCCCGAGCTGTTCAAGAAACTCGACGCCGTCGCCGGCCGTGTGCTGAAAACATGAGTTCACGCTCACCCGCATCGCATTTGTCCTTCGCCGCGGCCGGCGAGGAAAGCAACTGAGGCACGTCATGGATTTCGAATCCGTCATCCGTTCGATCCCCGATTATCCCAAGCCCGGGATCATATTCCGCGACATCACCACGCTTCTGGGCAATCCGCGCGCGTTCCGCCGCGCGGTGGATGGGCTGGTGCAGCCCTATGCAGGCGTGCGCATCGACAAGGTCGCGGGCATCGAAGCGCGCGGCTTTATTCTGGGCGGCGCCGTGGCGCATCAGCTTTCCGTCGGTTTCGTGCCGGTGCGCAAGAAAGGAAAGCTGCCATGGAAGACCATGGGCGAGGATTATGAGCTGGAATACGGTACCGACCGTGTCGAGATTCACGAAGACGCGGTCCGAAAAGGCGAGAATGTGATTGTCGTGGATGATCTTATTGCCACGGGCGGGACGGCCTTTGCGGCGATCAAGCTGCTTGAACGCGCGGGCGGTAAAGTGGTGGGCTGCTGCTTCGTCATCGACCTTCCCGATCTGGGCGGCGCCGACAGGATTCGGGCCCTGGGCAAGGAAGTGACGACACTTGTCACTTTCGAAGGCCACTGAACGATGCAGCTTTTCTACTCGCCCAATTCGCCATATGCGCGCAAGGCGCGCATCATCATCCATGAACTCGATCTGACATCGCGCGTGGAGGAGACGATCGTCAGCCTTCCCGCCGACGCCAAGTTCCGCGCCGTCAATCCGCTCGGGAAAATTCCGGCGCTTCTGCTGGACGATGGCTCGGTGATCTACGATTCGCCGGTGATCTGCGAATATCTGGACGATCTGAAGCAGGGCAAGTTCTTCCCACGCGCGAGCCTGTTCCGCGAGGCACAGGGGCGCTGGCGTGCGCTGACGCTCCAGGCGCTGGGCGATGGACTTGCCGATGCCGTGGTGCGCCGCAATCAGGAGATGCGGCTCCCCGAAGACAAACGGTCCACGGAAATCATCCAGCGTCAGACCGCGGCGATCGAGGCCGCTTTCGCGGTCGCCGACCGTGCTGCACCAAAATTTCCGGCGGAGCCCACCATCGGCGAAATCGCCGTGGCCTGCGCCATGGGCTATCTCGATCTGCGCGTGCCCCATGACGGCTGGCGCGACCGCTACAAGGAGCTTGCGCGCTGGCTGGATATATTTTCGCAGCGCCCTTCGGCGCAAGCCACCAAACCGCCGCCGGCATGAAGATACAGGGCAAGCCTTACCGCACCATCTGGCCGACGGCCGACGGCAAGGCGGTGGAGGTGATCGACCAGACCAAGCTGCCGCACCGTTTCGAAACGCGGCGGATTTCCACCATGGCAGAGGCGGCCTCCGCCATCCGCACTATGATCGTGCGGGGCGCGCCCTTGATCGGCGCGACCGCGGCCTATGGATTGGCGCTGGCGCTGCGTAAGGATCCCTCCGATGACGGACTCGACAAGGCCCATGATGAGCTCCTTGCCACGCGGCCGACGGCGGTTAATTTGCGCTGGGCGCTGAAGCGCATCTGCGATGCCGCGCGCAACCGTCCGCGCGGCGACCGCGCCGACATGGCATGGCGTGAAGCGGCCGCGATCTGTGATGAGGATGTGGAGATTTGCCGCAGCATTGGCGAGCACGGCTTGAAGCTCTTACGGGAAATCGCCAAGGGGAAATCCGGCGAGGCGGTGAACGTGCTCACCCATTGCAATGCTGGCTGGCTGGCCTGCGTCGACTGGGGAACGGCCCTGGCGCCGCTCTACATGGCGCATGACCAAGGTATTCCGCTTCATGTCTGGGTCGATGAAACGCGCCCGCGCAATCAGGGCGCCTCGCTGACCGCCTTCGAGCTGGGATCGCACGGCGTGCCCCACGCCGTCATCGCCGACAATGCCGGGGGCCATCTGATGCAGGCGGGCCGGGTGGATCTCGCAATCGTGGGAACCGATCGGGTGACGCGAAACGGCGATGTCGCGAACAAGATCGGGACCTATCTGAAGGCGCTTGCGGCGAAAGACAATGAGGTGCCGTTTTATGTGGCGCTCCCTTCGACCACCATTGACTGGACGCTTGCGACCGGCGACCTCATACCCATCGAGGAGCGCACCCCAAGCGAAGTCACGCACATCAGCGGGCGCCTTGCCGACGGCGCGATCGCCACGGTCGAGGTCACGCCTGCCGGCTCGGCCGCCGCCAATCCCGGGTTCGATGTGACACCCGCCCGGCTCGTCACCGGCTTCATCACCGAGCGCGGTATTTGCGCGGCGAACGAAGCGGGCTTGCGCTCTCTCTTCCCGCCGGAGAAATCCTAAAAAAAATCCATGCGTTGATTCCCCCCGCCTGTGCTATCTCCCAACGTGATGAAGAGCCACCCCCGCATATCGCGACAGCTTCGAGCCTTTGCTCCGCTTGCTTGCGGTGTGGCGATGAGCGCCATGGCTGCGAGCCCGATCCATGCCGCGCCGTCGTCCGACGCTGCACAAAGTGCTTCTCCGCAAACAGTCTTCGTTGATTTATCGGCGCAAAGCGCAACGCCCAAATCCGCCGTGCCGGATCAAAACATCGCCAACTCCGCCACCATGTTCATCGATCTGACCACCGGGGCTGCGCCAGTTGCGATGCCGGATCGCGTCCTGCGTACCAAGACACCGCACACGAGAATCGTCGATCTCACGAATGGGGCTTCCCTCCCGCCGGTGGAGGAAGCGGATGTAGAAGCCGAGGCTACCGCTCCGGAAACCACGGTCATCACCATCACGGCGGACCGGCTTAACGACCCCTATGAAGAGACCAACCGGGGCCGCTTCAGCGCTCATGTCCGCCTGCACCATTATGTCATCGATCCCGTCGTGCGCGCCTATATCTACGTTGTGCCCGAACCGGCTCGCGCCGGCGTGCACAATTTTCTCACCAATCTCGATACGCCGACGGTTTTGGCCAATGACGTCCTGCAAGGGAACGTGGACCGCGCAGGCAATACGCTGTCGCGTTTTGTCATCAATTCCACACTGGGCATCTTCGGCGTTTTCGATGTCGCGGGCCGCGTCGGCATCCCCTATCGCGACGATGATTTCGGCGCGACCCTGGCGACTTACGGCGTGGGCGATTACCCTTATTTGCTGATTCCGGTGATCGGGCCGAGCAATCCACGCGATCTGTCCGGCAAGGTCGTCGATATTTTCCTGGATCCGTTTCGCTTCGTTACACTTCCCGGCGGGATCATCACCTCGATCGGCCGTGGCGGTGTGCACGAAGTCGACAAGCGGACGGACGAGGTGGGTGGGCTCGATGAGCTTGCTCGCTCCACGCCCGATCCTTACGCCGCCGAGCGAAGCATGGCCCTTGAGCGTCGCCGGGCGGAAATCGAGGATACGCCGACGTCGAGTATTCCGCCGGGTTCCCTCGCAATTCGAGCCCATTAGGCGCGATAAAAGTCCTTCGCACGCTGCATGCGGCGGGCTAAAAGCACCGCTTCGAGCTTGTCGAAACGGTGCGAGGAAGGGCGATGAAATCCCAGTGGTCGGACGCCGACGCCAATGCCGCCATCGTCCGCTATGGCGAGAAGGGGGTCGCGTCCGATCTGGCGCTTCGCGTCTACACCACCAGGCTCCTAGGACGCGATCCGGCGCTGGTTCTCCATGGCGGCGGCAACACCAGCGTCAAGACGCAGGCCAAGGACCTGCTGGGCGAAGCGGTCGATGTGATCTGCGTCAAGGGTTCGGGTTGGGACATGGGCGATATCGAGCCCCCCGGCCTGCCGGCGGTCAGAATCGCGCCGCTGCGCCGCTTGCGGGCTCTGCCGCGACTCTCCGATGAAGACATGGTCAACTTCCAACGCATTCATCTGCTGGACTCGGCAGCCCCGAACCCTTCCGTCGAGACGCTGCTGCACGCCTTCCTACCGCACAAATTCGTCGACCACACCCATTCGACCGCGGTGCTTGCACTGACCGATCAGCCCGACGGCGAACAAATCGCGCGCGAGACCTTCGGCAGCCGCATGGCTTACGTTCCCTACACGATCCCGGGGTTCGCGTTGGCGAAGAGCGTCGCCGACATCTATGACGCGAATCGCAACGTGCAGGGCTTGATCCTGCTGCGCCACGGCATCTTCACTTTCGCCGAAGATGCCCGTACCGCCTATGAGCTGATGATCGAGATGGCCACGCTCGCCGAAGAGCGCATCAAACGCGGCAAAAAATCCATCGTGCCTGCGAAGCTGCCACCCAAACTTGCCGCGGTTGAAGAGATCGCGCCCATTCTGCGCGGCGCCGTCGCGCTCGAAAACAATCCGAAGGACGGGACGGCAAAGCGCCAGATCCTGTGCTTTCGCAGCGGCGCAAAGATTTTGGATTACGTCAACGGCGCCGAACTTGCGCGCTACTCGCAAGTCGGTGTTGCGACGCCCGATCACACCATTCGCACCAAGAATTGGCCGCTCATCCTGCCAGCACCCGAAGTGGAGAAACTGGATTCGTGGGCCGTATCGGTGCGTCAAGCCGTGGATGGTTTTGTCGCCCGCTACCACTCCTATTTCGCGAACAACAATCGGCGCGTGAACGGCGTCAAGAAAGAGCTCGATCCGTATCCGCGCGTGATTCTGGTGCCAGGTATCGGTCTGTTCGCAACCGGCGCTTCGGCGAAAGATGCCGCGATTGCCGCCGATATTGCCGAGAACACCATCGAGGTGGTGAGCGCGGCCGAAGCGATGAGCCGATACGAATCGATTCCGGAGGCAGACCAGTTCGACGTCGAATATTGGTCATTGGAACAGGCCAAGCTCGGGAAGGCGGCGGAGAAGCCGTTGGCGCGCCAAGTCGCGGTGATCACGGGCGGCGGTTCGGGGATCGGCGCCGCAACGGCCAAAGCCATGGCCAAGCAGGGTGCAGAGGTAGCGATCCTCGACCGCGACGAGGCGGCGGCGAAGTCGATCGCCAAGCAGATCGGCGGTGCCGCGCTTGGCATTGCCTGCGATGTGACGGATGCGTCGGCGGTACACCGCGCCTTCGCCGCGGTCGCACAAAGATTCGGCGGGGTGGACATCGTGGTCTCCAATGCGGGCGCCGCCTGGCAGGGCCGCATCGGCGATGTGGATGACAGACTGTTGCGCCAATCCTTCGAGCTCAATTTCTTCGCGCATCAGAGCGTCGCGCAGAACGCCGTGCGCATCATGAAGGCCCAAGGCACGGGCGGGTGTCTGTTGTTCAACACCTCCAAACAGGCGGTGAATCCGGGGAAGGATTTCGGCCCCTACGGATTGCCCAAGGCCGCGACCCTGTTCCTGGTCAAGCAATATGCGCTCGATCATGGCAAGGATGGGATTCGCGCCAATGCGGTGAACGCCGACCGCATCCGCACCGGCCTCTTGACCGACGACATGGTGGCTGCGCGCGCGCAAGCCCGCGGGCTATCCGAGGCCGATTATATGAGCGGCAATTTACTGGGCCGCGAAGTCACCGCCGATGACGTGGCGGACGCCTTCGTATTTTTGGCGCTCGCCCGCAAGACCACCGCGGCCACGATCACGGTCGATGGCGGCAATATCGAGGCGAGCCTGCGCTAAGCTCATCGTCGGCGAATCGCAAATGACCGGGTGGTTCGCTTTTCTGTAAGAGGTTCGAACAGTGGAAAACGAAATCGAAGTCGAAACAAAATCGCCCACCAGCAAACGCATCGGCATCGTCATCGCCATCATGGCGGGCGCGCTTGCCTTTACCGAGATGGCGGCTCGCAATGCCGATACCGATGTCGTGCGCGAGACGATCGAGGCTTCGGACACGTGGGCCTTCTTTCAGGCCAAGACGATCCGTGCCGCGATGCTGCGCGCCGACGCGCGCGCGTTGCAGCTGGAAGCGGCGGGGAGGCCTGGGGCCGATGAAACGCAGATCGCCAGCACCATCGCCGATTGGCAGGCCACGGCCGCTCGCGAGGATTCCGAGCCCTCAACAGGCGAGGGGCGCAAGGAACTCGCGGCCAAGGCCCAGGGGATCGAAAAGCACCGCGATGACCGCGCCGCGGCCAAGGAAACCTATGAATTCGGCAGCGGCGCGCTGGAGCTCGGCATCCTGCTGGCGTCGTCCGCCATCGTGACCGGCCTTTTGCCGCTCGCCTTTATCGGCGGCGCTTTCGGCGTCGTCGGCTCGGCGCTCGCTTTGCTTGGATGGTTCGCGCCCCATCTCATCGGCGGCTGAGGCTGCGCGACGCACAGCAAGAAGGCCCCGAACGAGGGGCCTTCTTGTCGTAGTTGGTCGGTGCACATTCTTGGTCCTGAATCTATTCTGGCTCCGATGTGGACAGGAATAATTCAGCTATCCAGCAGACGGGTTACTGCTTCTGTGCGTTGGAGGCGAGCATATCGTTGATCTGACTCCCTGCCGTGTCGACCGGCTTGAAGGTCATGGTCAGGCGCCCAAGGGGGCCCCATTGGCACTGGGAACCGCAATAGTCCGTGGATCGCGCGTTGGTGCCGATCAACACGCGTTCAGCGCCGGCGGGCGCGGCCGCCACCAGATAGACGTTCCGGTTGGATATGACGATGAACTTGGCTGCGGCCGGGTTCGCAGCGTCGACCCGTTCAATGGTCAGCGTGACGGAGCCGGAGGCCATTTTCATAGTGGCGGGATTGACCTTCCAAATTCCGCCATTTGGAGTGGCCGCGAAGCCGGCCTGGGGAAGCGCGACAGCCAGAGCCAAGGCGCCCAGGGCGGAGGTGGCAATGAGGCGGGTCGTGGTCGTGAAAGTCTTGCGTGTCATGGGTTTTCTCCATCAATGGTTGGTTAAGTGGGCCTTGTCTTGCACCTCGTCGAAGTCCGTTTCTTCCGTCTTCGCTTCCAATGCCTGACGACCCACACGATGAGCGCGGGCCGTCACCCCACCGTCGCGGCGATGTGGAAAACCCCGTTATTGTCGCGTCATTCTCCCGTTAATCTGCGCTATACTGCGTGAAAGACGCGTTTTCACACGGTCGATGCCTCTGAGGGGGGCTCGCCTGGACCAGCGATGGATACGGCTTCAGTTTCGGGCAAGGGGATCGCCGGGCCGGCGCGCTGGTCGCTTCGCGTACTTGACGGCTTTGAGCTTGGCGTCCTTCCCGGTGGCCAGCGGGTGGCCTTGCCCGGAAAGCGCGAGCGCGTGCTTCTTGCCTATCTCGCCCTTAGTCCGAATTTCCGCCAGCCGCGGCGGAAATTGGCGGCTTTGCTGTGGGGCAATGCCACAGACGAGACACTGCTGGACAATTTGCGCGCCTGCATATGGAAACTGCGCAAAGCGCTTGGCGACACGGAGCATGACGTCATTGCCTCCGAGGGCGAAGACATCGTCCTCGACGCTGCGGCTTTCGACGTCGATGCCTTGACGTTTCGCCGGCTTGCGGCCCAATCGGAAAGGGTAGGACTGGAAGAGGCAGGGAAGCTCTGCTCGGGCGAATTCCTGGATGGGCTCGACATCGACAGCGAAGAGTTCGAATCCTGGCGCCGCGCGGAGTCGACTCGCTACCGGGATCAGACCGTCGATGTTCTCGCCCGGCTGATGAGACAATTCGGTGAGTGCGGCGAGGCCGAGCGTGCGATCGAG
>DASQIQ010000369.1:0-12024 GCA_035631495.1 Micropepsaceae bacterium | reverse complement strand
GTTTTGCGGTCCCCCGCGGACCGATCCGATTCGGAGTTTGTCACGCGACTCGCGGGTTGCAAACACTGGCGCGCCCTAGGGGAGTCGAACCCCTCTTGCAAGATTGAAAATCTTGAGTCCTAACCGATAGACGAAGGGCGCCGCTGCCGGCCTCTTTGGCCGGACAGGCGTCATAATGGCCGAACCCGGCAATGGCAAGCGGTCTGGCTAGTGTGGCGAATCCGAAATTCGCCATACCTGGAGCAGCACCCCGAGCGAATTTCGGATTCAAAGCCACACTAGCAATCTATTGATTCTAGTGTGGTTCTCGAATTTGAAGTTCCTAAACGCGGATGCCATGCTGATCTTAGGAACTTCAAATTCACCACACTAGGCTAAGGCAGGCGCGGCATCTTCAAGGTGGAGCTGGACTTTCGCCGTGCCGTCATAATCGTCCTGTTTGAGCTTTCCGGCCACATGAATGCGGCTGCTGCGCGCTTTCAACAAGGCATCCCCAAGCGGCGTCCCAGCGGTGCGAAATGCAATGGCCCCGATCCCCTGCCCGTCCCGGCCCACGAGGCGCAGGCGCACATGATTGGCGCCGACAATGCCGACATAGACCACCAGCATGTCGGGCATCAGGAAGAGAGGTTCGGGATTGCCCGCGCCATAGGGGCCGGCGCGGTCGATGTCATCGAGCAGTTTCAAATCGGCGCCGGACGGTGACAGGATCGCGTCGGCGACAAGCTCGCTCGCCAGCACAATCGTGCCCCGCTGCGGCTCGATATGACGGGCGAGAAACGCGCCCAAATCGCCCAGCTTCGCCCGGCGCACCGTGAACCCTGCCGCCATCGCATGGCCGCCGCCCGTTTCCAGAATGCCTTGGGCGCGCGCCGAACGGATCAGGGCGCCAAGATCCACGCCTGCCACGGACCGCGCCGAACCACGCCCGATCGATTCCGGTAAAGCGCCGTCGAACCCGGCGACGAGAGCCGGCTTGGCGTGCCGCTCCTTCAGCCGGCCGGCCACGATACCCACCACGCCCCCATGCCAGCCATCGCCGCTGAGCAAGAGGAAGGAATTGTCGCTCTGCGCAACGGCCATCGCGTCAGCGGCTTCCAGGATATGTGCTTCGATGGCCTGGCGCTCGCGATTGTGGCGGTCGAGCTCGAGCGCAAGCCCGTCGGCTTCTGCCACCTCGTCAGTGGCAAGCAGGCGCGCGCCGAGGTCGCAGCGCCCGACGCGTCCGCCCGCATTGATGCGCGGACCAAAAATGAATCCCAGGTGGAAATGCGAAAAAGGCGGCGAGGCTGAAGCAAGCCGCGCCAAAGCGGCGAGGCCCGGGCGTTCAAGCCGTTCCAGCTTACGCAAGCCCTGGCGCACAAAGGCGCGGTTGATTCCGGTCAGCGGGACAACATCGGCAATCGTCGCCAGCGCCACGAGATCGAGCTGGTTCAGAAGGTCGGTCTCGTCAATCCCTTCAGATGAGAACCAACCCCGCTCACGCAACAAACGCTGTACCGCGACGAGAAACAGAAAAACGAGGCCCGCGGCGCAGACATAGGTGACGCCGGAACGATCATCGGGCCCGTTCGGATTCACATGGGCGAAGGCCGGCGGATTTGTCTCCACGGCGTGGTGATCGAGCACGATCGCGTCGAGGCCGCAGTCGCGGGCGGCCTCCATCGCGTCATGGGCGGCCGCGCCGCAATCGACCGTGACGAGCACGCTCGCGCCTCGTTCCCGCAAGGAGCGGATGGCGGCGACGGAGGGCCCATAACCTTCGGTCAGCCGGTCAGGGACGTAAAGCAGCGCCTCGCGTTTCATCCCCCGCAGGAAACGCAACAGCAGAGCCGCCGCGCAGGCGCCGTCGACATCGTAATCGCCGAGGATCGCGATGGTCTCGCTTCGCTCAACAGCCTGCGCGAACCGCAACGCGGCGTGCTCCATATGCGCAAACGAACGAGGGTCGGGAAGCAAATGCCGCAAACGCGGCTCAAGGAACACATCCACCGAATCCCTTGTCACGCCGCGCGAGGCCAAAAGCCGCGCAAGAGCCGCGCTGTAGCCCGAGAGTTCAAGGGACCGCGTCGCGGCTTCGTCGCAGTCGCGAATGCGCCAGGCGCGGCGAGCGAAGGATGAGCTCACACCCAGAGCGAAGGATTCGTGGTCCTGCCTGGCGTCCACGGGTTCGGCGATGTGCGCCAGCGCTCTAGCTGGCATCGAGGGGATGGCGCATCTTGATCCAGCGCACGGTGCGGGTCGCCGAGCGCATCACCAGCGAATGCGTCGTCACATAGGTGGCGTGGACATGCACGCCCT
This sequence comes from Micropepsaceae bacterium, assembly GCA_035631495.1. GTDB lineage: Bacteria > Pseudomonadota > Alphaproteobacteria > Micropepsales > Micropepsaceae > CAIYRG01. The sequence goes on along the minus strand of DASQIQ010000369.1, from coordinate 9,723 downwards.
CGAGCATCGATCCGTCGGTGACCCCGGTCGCGGAGAAGACGACATCGCCGGACGCCAGATCCGTCAGCATATATTTGCGCTTGAAATCGCGAATGCCGAAGCGTTCCGCGCGCTGGCGCTCGCCGTCGTTGCGGAACACCAAACGGGTCTGGAACTGGCCGCCGACGCAGCGCAGCGCCGCGGCGGCAAGCACGCCTTCCGGCGCCCCGCCCTGCCCGATATAGATGTCCACGCCCGTGGTGTCCGGCTCGGTCGTGGCGATGACGCCCGCCACATCGCCATCGGTGATGAGTTCCACGGACGCGCCGACGCTGCGGATGCTGGCGATGATCTTCTCGTGACGCGGACGATCCAGAACCAGCGCGCGGATGTTTTCCGGTTTGACGCCCTTGGCTTCGGCAAGCGAGGAGATGTTCTTCGCCGGCTCCCAGTCCAGATCGATGACACCTTCGGGATAACCGGGACCGATGGCGATCTTGTCCATATAGACATCGGGCGCGTTCAACAGCGTTCCCGCTTCCGCCATCGCCATCACGGCCAGCGCGTTGGGGAGCGCTTTGGCGCACAGCGTGGTGCCCTCCAGCGGATCAAGCGCGATGTCCACCTTCAGACCGCCGGCGCCGACCTTTTCGCCGATGAACAGCATCGGCGCTTCATCACGCTCGCCTTCGCCGATGACGACCGTGCCGTCGATGGGCAGAAGATTGAACGCCCAGCGCATGCCTTCCACGGCCGCCTGATCGGCGGCGCGTTCATCGCCCCGCCCCACCAGCTTGAAGGCGCGCATCGCGGCGGCTTCGGTCACGCGCACGGCTTCCAGCGCCAGGATGCGGTCCAAAGGTCGGGACATAAGATTCGCTCCAGAGATCTGCCGGGCTAAATCTAGGACGCCAGTTCCGAACGTTACGCGGCTTCCATTGGAATCATGCACGGCGTTTCCACGATCTTGTCGGAGGTGGCGATGGCCTTCAAGGCGCGAACAACTGCGACATGCTGCGCCTCATGCGTGATCATCACGATGGCGACGGGTTCACCCGGAGAACGTCCGCGCTGAATCATGCTTTCGATGGAAACCCTCTCATTGGCCAGATGCCGCGAGATCTCCGCCATCACGCCGGGCACATCCAGCGCCTGGAAGCGCAAATAATAGGCATTCATGCGCGCTTCCGCCGGCTCGCGCTTGACGGGAGCGAGCTCCGTCGCGGGGCGGCCGAAAACCGGGCCGAACGCGCCACGCGCCACATCGACAAGGTCGGCGATGACCGCCGACGTCGTGGGCCCGCGCCCGGCGCCACGGCCCTGAAAAAAGAACGGTCCCGCCTCGCCGGCGTCGGCGGCAACCGCATTGAAGCTCGATTCCACATCGGCGAGCGGCGTGCGCGCGCGGACCATTGCGGGATGGACGAGCTGTTCGATCCCCCCCGCGGTACGCCGTGCGACACCCAGCAATTTCAAGCGATATCCGAACTCGCCGGCAAAGCCGATATCGGCCGGCGTCACCTTGTCGATTCCCGTCATGGCGACACCGTCGAGGTCGGGCGCCGTGCCGAAAGCAAGGCTGGTCAACAGCGTCAATTTGTGCGCGGTGTCGCCGCCGCCAATGTCGAGCGTGGGATCGGCCTCCGCATAGCCCAGGCGCTGCGCCTCTTGGAGCACTTCGGCAAAGGGCCGGCGGGTCGCCTCCATCTGGGTCAGGATGAAATTGCAGGTGCCATTGAGGATGCCGCGAACGGCGGAGATGTCATAGGCGATAAGCGCCTCGCGCAGGGACTTCACGATCGGTATGCCGCCGCAGATCGCGGCCTCGAACTTCAGCGTCACCCCATTGCGTTCGGCCAGGGCCGCCAGCGCCGCTCCGTGCCGGGCGAGCAACGCTTTGTTGGCCGTCACCACATGCTTCTTCGCGCGCAAAGCCTGTTCCACGAGCGCGCGCGCCACGCCCTCCTCGCCGCCGATCAACTCGACGACGACGTCGACGTCGCCGCGCTCGGCGATTCCCGACGCATCTTTCTCGAAAGCAATCCCGCCAAGCTCCACGCCCCGAGGCCGCGACTTGTCGCGCGCCGAGACGGCCGTGATCGCGATTCCCCGTCCTGCCCGCCACGACAGCGCGCGCATCTGGGTGAGGAGCACCTTCGCCACGCCGGCCCCAACCGTGCCGAGGCCTGCAAGACCCACCCTGAGCTCACCGCTCATTTTGCCGCTTCCATCGCCTTGGAGTTGCGGCCCACATCGGAAAGGAACCGGCGCACATTGCGTGCCGCCTGGCGCACGCGCTGTTCGTTTTCGACGAGCGCGATGCGGACATAACCCTCGCCATGCTCACCAAACCCGATCCCAGGAGAGACGGCGACCTTGGCTTCGACGAGAAGACTCTTGGCGAAGGCCATCGAACCGGCATGGCGGAATGCTTCGGGGATCGGCGCCCAGGCGAACATGGTGGCCGCCGGGCTGGGAATCTCCCAACCCGCGCGCCCCATGCTTTCGACAAGCACGTCGCGGCGCGAGCGGTAAATGGCGCGGATTTCATCGACGCAATCCTGCGGCCCGTTCAACGCCGCCGTCGCCGCCACCTGGATCGGCGTATAGGCGCCGTAATCGAGATAGGATTTGATCCGTGCCAGAGCCGCGATCAGCGTGCGATTCCCCGCCGCGAAGCCCATGCGCCAGCCTGGCATGGCATAAGTCTTGGAGAGCGATTGAAACTCGATGGCGATGTCCTTGGCGCCCTCGACCTGCAGGATGGACGGCGGCGGATTGGCATCGTCGAAATACGTGTCCGCATAGGCGCAATCCGACAGCACCCACATCTCGTGCTTCTTCGCCAGCGCGACCACGTCCTTGTAGAAATTCAGGTCCGCCATCTGGGCCGTCGGGTTCGATGGATAATTCACCACGATGGCCAGCGGGGTCGGCTGGGATTGGTGGATGGCGAGCTCGGCCCGATGCAAGAATTCTTCGGGGCTCGGCGCCGGCACATGGCGGATGGCCGCGCCGGCAAGAATAAAGCCGAAGGCATGGATCGGATAGGCCGGGTTGGGCACCAGGACCACATCCCCCGGCGCCGTGATCGCTTGGGCGATATTGGCAAAACCTTCCTTGGACCCCAACGTCGCGATGACTTCCGTGTCGGGGTCGATTTCCACCCCGAAGCGGCGCCGGTAATAGGCGCTCATCGCCCGGCGCAGTCCTTTGATACCGCGCGACGCGGAATAGCGGTTGGAGCGTGGATCCCGTGCCGCTTCGATCAGCTTCTCGACGATATGAGGCGGTGTGGGCATGTCCGGATTGCCCATGCCGAAATCGATGATGTCTTCGCCGCGCGCGCGCGCTTCGGCCTTGAGCTTGTTGACCTGCTCAAAGACATAGGGCGGCAGCCGGCTGATGCGATGGAATTCGCTTTTCATGGCGTTTTAGAAACCTGGAGGCATGGAGGGGTCGGGCGTATTGAAGGGCTGGCGGCGCAGATCCTCGGCGGTCTGCGCCGTCTGAGCTCGATCCATCATCAAAGATTGGATCGCCTCTTGGTTCGCCTCTGGCGTGTTTACGCGCGGCGCGTCGGGAATGTCCGCCAGGTCGCGGTAGACCACGGGAGTCGCAGGTCCGGTGTCCTTGGGCAGCTGCTCCCCTCCTATTTTGGGCAGGCCGGAGCAGGCCGCGAGCGCGACCGCCATGAGGGATGTGACCAGTCCCGCCCAGCGCCGTTTTCCGCCTGCTGCGGCCATTGCTCTCACCTCAACCCCTTTGCGAATCACCGCAAAATCGGCAAATCCGTCACTCACCATATACCGGCGATGCCCCTTTGTTCCAAGAACGGAGCCGGTCCCAGGCGATTTTGTCCTTCCGTTCCGGACCGCCGACCCCCATATTTCGCAGGTGCAGCAAATAGAACCCCAATGCAGGCGAGTTGATGGCAAAAGAGACGGGCACGAAAAAGGCAGCCGATAAAGAGGCCAAACCGGCCGCTGTGCCGCCGGAAGCCGAAGCGGCGCCGGCAGCTTCCTATCGGCTGGGCGATGCGGAAGCCTTTGGCCGGAACATGGCGCGTGTTGCCGCCAAGAGCCAGCATCTGCTTTCCGAGTTCCTGAAGCGGCAGACCGAGCGGTTTGGCCAGGAACCGTTCGATCCTCTGAATGTGTCTGCGGCATTCTTCGCTCTTCTCAAGCAGATGGCGGCGAACCCCAGCCAAATGCTCAATGCGCAGATCGCGCTCTGGCACGATTACCTGACCCTGCTTCAACGCACGACCCAGAGGGCGTTCGGCGGGACCGTGCTCCCGATGGTGGCGCCGGCCGCCGGCGACCGGCGTTTCCGTGACAAGGATTGGCAAGAAAACCAAATCTTCGATTTCATCAAGCAATCCTATCTCCTGACGGCGAACTGGCTGCAAAAGACCGTGGCCGGCGTCCAAGGGATGGACGAAAGGACCCAAGCCCGAGCCGCCTTCTACGCCAGGCAATTCGCCGATGCCGTTAGCCCGAGCAATTTCGTCCTGACCAATCCCGAAGTCCTGCGCGAGACCTTGCGCAGCAATGGCGAAAATCTCGTGCGCGGGCTGGACAATCTCTTGTTCGATCTCGAACGCGGCCAAGGTCAGCTGTCCATTCGTCAGACTACGGATAATTTCGTGGTCGGCCGCGATATCGCGACCACCCCCGGCAAAGTGATGTTCCGCAACGATTTGTTCGAGCTCTTACAATACAACCCGACCACGAAATCCGCTTATGAGACGCCGCTGCTGATTTTTCCGCCCTGGATCAACAAGTTCTACATTCTCGACCTGCAGCCGAAGAACTCCTTCGTCAAATGGGCGGTCGATCAAGGCTACACGGTTTTCATCGTGTCCTGGGTCAATCCCGATTCTTCGCTCGCTGAAAAGAGCTTCGAGGATTACATGCGCGAAGGCATTTTCGCCGCCCTCGATGCGGTAGAGAAGGCGACGGGCCAGCGCCAGGTCAACACCGTCGGCTATTGCATCGCCGGCACGCTGCTTGCCGCCACTCTCGCCTACATCGCCGCCAGCGGCGAATACAAGAATCGCATCAAGTCGACGACCTTCCTTGCCGCGCAGGTCGATTTCTCGCAAGCAGGCGATCTGCAAATCTTCGTCGACGACGTACAGCTGGCCGCGATGGAAAAGCAGATGCGCGCGGCGGGCGGCGTGCTCGAAGGCTCCAAGATGGCGCTCACCTTCAACATGCTGCGCTCCAACGATCTGATCTGGTCGTTCGTGGTGAACAATTATCTCTTGGGCAAAGAGCCGGTGCCGTTCGATCTTCTGTACTGGAATTCGGACACGACGCGCATGCCGCTGAAATTGCATCTGGCCTATTTGCGCGAATGCTATCGCGACAATGCCCTGGCTCAGGCGGAAATGATGCTGGGCGGCCAGCGCCTCAATATCGCCAAGATCAAGACGCCGGCCTTCTTCCAGGCGGCGAAGGAGGATCACATCGCGCCCGCAGTCTCGGTCTACAAGGGCGCGAAATTGTTCGCCGGCCCGGTGAATTTTGTCCTCGCCGGCTCGGGCCACATTGCGGGCGTGATCAATCCGCCGGCAGCGGGCAAATACCAACATTGGACCAACGACCAGATGCCTGCGACGTTGGAGGAGTGGCAAGCAGACGCCACCGAACATGTCGGTTCCTGGTGGCCCACGTGGGATGCCTGGCTCGCCCCTCGCTCGGGCGAGAAAATTCCGGCGCCGAAGCCCGGCGACGGCGAGCTGAATTTGCTCGGCGATGCACCGGGCAACTATGTGCTCGTGAAAGCCGGCACCATGAACCACCCGAAGAAGCGCGCGGCACCGCGCTAATATTTTCTTGATCGGCCCTGCCCGCGCGGTTCTTCCCAGGCTCTTTCCTCCAATGACAGCTCCGTGAGCTCGGCCTCTGTCAGCGGCTGGTGAGCGAGTTCCTCGTGATGAAAGATTTGCACGGCGGATCGCTTATCCACCGCCTGGCCGCATTCGTCGCAAATATAGAAATAGCCGCTCTCGTCTTTGGGCGGAGGGCGTTTGCGCGCATTCTTGCTCAGGCGCGGAATTGTTTTGCGCAGGTCCTTGTCCACGGCGAGATAACGTCTGCACGCGTCAATGGAAGCATCGACGTGCGGGCGGACTGAGTTTTACGTTAATCGCCGTTTCGACAGCGAACAATTTTGATCAAATTGCGTCTTTAAACCATGACATCAGATTGAGGACGCACCGAAGGGAACTTGGAATATGCGCAACGGTTATCTCGTCTAAGGATTCTGAGTTCCGATGACCGAAACGGAGAATCGCGTGCAGCAGTGTCCAGACCAAGGCGTGCGCTATATCGTGCTGGCGATAGAGGCCGAAGTGCTATCCGAGCAGTGCGTCTCGCCTTATCTGCGCGAGGCCTGCCTGCGTCTTTCCCAGTTCTGGCTGGCGCAGGCCAGGGCCAGCGGCTCGGACAGATTCCACGCTCCCACACGGGCGGACAGATGCGATCAGACATCCGAAGCCCTGCCGCTATGCCCGTTCGATGACGCCGGCGAGGATATCGGCAGCGCGCGCGCACGCCTTCTCATCGACATCGAGATGCGTTACGGCACGGAGCTTCTTCTTAGCAAAGACGGAGACAAGAACGCCGGCTTCTTTGGCGCGCGCCGCGATTGATGCGGCATCGGGCGCATCCTCGGCCATGTGGAAGATCACGATATTGGTCTGCACGGTCTTGAGGTCGAGCCTTACGCGGCGCAAACCGGCAAGACGCATCGCGATCAGTTTGGCATTGGCGTGATCGGCCGGAAGGCGCGAGAGATTGTTGTCCAGAGCATAGAGCCCTGCAGCAGCGAGGATACCGGCTTGGCGCATCGCCCCGCCGAACATCCGCCGGATGCGAACGCCTCGCGCAATATCCGCTTTGGTGCCGGCAATGACGCTTCCCACCGGACAACCGAGGCCCTTGGAGAGCGCAACCGACACGGCATCGAAAGGCGCCGAGAGTTGCGCGACGCTGCGCTCCGAGGCGGCCGCCGCGTTGAACAGCCGCGCGCCATCCAGATAGGTGCGAATACCCTGTTCGCGTGCGGCGCGGCATATGGCAACTGCATCCTCTTCGGGAAAAACGAGCCCGCCGCAGCGGTTATGCGTGTTCTCGATGGCGACCAGACTTGTTGGCGGGAACATCATGTGCCCGGCGGGCTTGACACTCCCGAGAAATTCCGCCGCGGTGAACAGACCTTCGGTTCCGATCGCTGTGAATTGCACGCCGGCATTGGCGGCGCCCGCCCCCGCTTCGTGCCAGACCATATGGGTCTCATGGCCCAGGATCACATCATCGCCGGGCCGCGTGAAAAGCTTGAGCCCCAACTGGTTCGCCATGGTGCCGCTGGGCACGAAGAGCGCAGCTTCCTTGCCGAGCATGGCGGCGATGCGTTCCTGCAGGAGATTGACGCTCGGATCTTCGCCATATTGGTCATCGCCGACGGGAGCCTGGGCCATGGCGCAGCGCATGGCATCGGAAGGGCGCGTGACGGTGTCGGAGCGCAGGTCGATGGGAGGGGTCATTAGACGAGCCCCGCCGTTTCGGGCCAGCCCATCATCGCATTGAGATTCTGCACGCAGGCCCCCGCCGCGCCTTTGCCCAGATTGTCCAGCACAGCGACAACCCGCGCCTGCCGCCGCGCCTCATTGCCAAAGACATAAAGCTTCAGCCGGTTGGTGTTCTTCAGCTCCTCGGCATCGAGCGTCGATTTCGCCGCGGCCTCGGACAAAGACGCGACCTCGATCAGCTTTTCGCCGGTAAAAGAATCCGCCAGCGCCGCATGAACCGAGGCGACGCTGGGATTGCCCGGCAAGGCCCATAATTGCAGCGGCACCTCCACCAGCATGCCGCGATGGAAGCGCCCCACGCTTGGCGAGAAAAGCGGCCGGTGCAAGAGCCCCGCGTGCACGCGCATCTCCTCGACATGCTTGTGCTCCAGATTGAGCCCATAGGTACGGAAGATCTCGCGGCTGTAATGGGGCGCATCCGCATCTTCGAATTCTAAGATCATGCTCCGCCCGCCGCCGGAATAGCCCGACACCGCGTTGCACGTCACCGCCCAATCGGGGGGGACAATTCCGCCGCGTGTCAAAGGCCGCACGATCGAAAGAAAGCCTGTCGAATAGCAGCCCGGATTGGACACACGCATGGCATGGCGCAATTCCACGCGGCGCGTGGCTTCCAGTTCCGGAAAACCGAAGACCCAACCTTCGGTCACGCGGTGCGCGCTGGAAGGATCGATCACCCGCACATTCGGATTGACGATCAAGGTCACCGCTTCGCGCGCAGCCGCATCGGGCAGGCAGAGAATGACCAATTCCGCTTCATTCAGCGCATCGGCGCGCGCCGACGAATCCTTGCGCCGCTTGTCATCGAGCGCGACCAGCGACAGCTCGCCGCGGCTCTGCAACCGCTCGCGAATCTCGAGCCCCGTGGTTCCGGCCGCGCCGTCGATGAATACTCGGACAGACATAGAAGGCCTTCGTGCGCTCATTGACAGAATTTCCCGCCCGCTCTTAGCTCGAAGAAGGCTGCGCAAACAAGGCTCAGCCTCGCCATGTCCAAATCATCTGCGAAGGGGCGGTCATGGAGGTGAAACACATCATCGAGAGTTTCCGGCGCGTCCTGACCGGTCATTATGCCGATTTTAAGGGACGCACCGCACGAACGGAGTTCTGGCGCTACATTCTTGTGTATCTGGTGATTTCGATTCTGCTGGACATTCTGGGAATTCGCCTCCTCTCGACAGTGGTGGGACTCGCGCTTCTGGTGCCCACGCTCGCGATAACCGTTCGGCGCCTGCACGATGTCGACAGAAGCGGCTGGCTGGTCCTTGTGCCCATCGTGCCCGCCTTCCTGACGGTGTCTTTGTTCTATTTCTCCTGGCTGCTGGGTGTGGTTCTCGCGTTCGCCACGCTCCTCGGTTCGGCCTATCTGATCTACCTTTACGTACTGCCGGGCATGGTTGGACCAAACCAATTTGGTCCCGATCCCAAGGGCGTCACATCCTCTTGAACCCGGTTCGTTCGACGAGGAGGCCCAAAAGGGCTCTTAGTGGCCTCCATGCCGAAGAAATCTGCGGCTTTGTCGGGTAACAGGCATCGCCGAAAACGCCTGACGCGGTAATGTGATTTTTTGCTGAGGTAAAGCCACGATAGGCCTAGTTTGGCGTTCTCACCGTCAGGACCCACCAGGAAATGCCATGAGCGATGCACTGAGCAGCATAGAACCCTTGGAAAGGCCGCCGCTTTTTGGTCTTCCTTCAAAGTCGGAAGGGACGGTGCTTCGAGGCGACGACTACTTTCGCAAGGTCCTGGATGATCTTCCGGCCGCGATTTACACCACAGATGCAAAAGGGCGGATTACCTACTTCAACGAAGCGGCCGCTACCCTGTGGGGCTGCCGCCCCCAATTGGGCAAGAGCGAGTGGTGCGGCTCCTGGAAGCTCTATTGGCCGGACGGCACCCCTCTGCCGCATGGCGAGTGTCCCATGGCGTTGGCGCTGAAAGAAAAGCGTCCGATCCGGGGCATGGAAGCCGTGGCCGAACGTCCGGATGGCACGCGTGTGCCGTTTATCCCGTACCCGACACCGCTCTACAGCAAAACGGGCAGGCTTGTAGGCGCCGTAAACATGCTGGTGGATATCACCGATCGCAAGCTCGCGGAGACATTCGCGCAACGTATCACCTCGATCGTGGAATCCTCCGAGGAC